>JBEELY010000120.1:0-5545 GCA_041167925.1 Pseudomonadota bacterium
TGTGGCTGCGCTCGCGCAGCATCGAGGAACCGCCACTGCGCTCGGAGCGCTATTTCTCGCCCTGCACCTGCCCTTGGCCGACGGTGTCCGAACCGACTGTCCTGCATGTTCCGCGGGCGGAGGGCTGGCGGCAGACCGCTCCCGGCTGGCATCAGGCCTACCCCAGGGGTCGCGGCCAGGGATCGTTTCATCCTCCGTCACCCCCATCCTGACAGGCCTGCCTGGTCCGGCCTCTGTCCTGCGGGTACGTCCACAGGCGCTCGCGGGCGATATCGGGAACGCGCCGGCCCCCAGCAGGAACGAACTCCTGCCTCCACCTCTTGCTGCCAGCACGATCCCGCTCGGGATCCCTACGGCATCGACGACGGAGCGCCCATCGGCGGTCGCTGGGGAGATGTTCTCTGCGCCCCCCCCGGAGCCGCTGACTCCCCTCGACTTTCAAGACCCATTCAACACCACTCCCATCCCGGTGCGGCCGACCGTCCTGGCTTCGGTACCTCCACCGCCTCCCGGCCCCCCTTCTGCGCCGCCGCCCTCTGCATCACCGCCTCCGGTGCCATCGCCGCCGCCGGTGTTGCCGCCTGCACCGCCTCCCGCGCCGCCGCCTACGACTTCATCCCCACCACCAGCACCACCACCTGCGGCGCCGCCGCCGCTGCCGCCATCCCCGCCCCCACTGCCGCCGCCGCCCCCGCCGCCCCCACCTCCGCCTCCCGGGGTGCCGCTACCAGGAACCGCATGGCTGCTCCTCGGCGGTGCGGCCTTGTTATGGGCCGGCCTTCGCAAGGGTCGTCAGAAGCGAGACTGAGTCTTCGGCGGCCGAGCTTCGCCCGTGAGCCAGGCCTGAATGTCGGCCGATCCCATCGCTGTCAGACCTGGGGATGCTGGCTGCGCAAGCTGAGCCACCACGGCGCGGGCCAGTTGTGTCGAGGTCAGTTGCGGCATCGAACGGGGCATCATCAGCATCTGCAGGCTCAGGTACACCTGTGCAATCCGCTGCAGCCAATCGCCCCCTGAGGTCCTGCTCTGCGCCAGAGGCCGCATCATCAGCATGCTGTGGCAGGACAGACGCGACAGCTGCAACTCCACGTCGCCAACCAAGCCATGATGCAGGCCCGAGAGCTGCTGCCAGACCGGCAAAGGATGCACGAGCAGCAGGCGTTGCGCACCCGCCTGCACGGCGGCTGCGGCAACCGACTGCGCACGCAGCTGGTCCACCAGAACGAAGGGCGCATCGCGGCCATGAAAAGAACGAGCCCCTTCGTGGTGATCTTCGCTGAGCGACACGATCACGGCGTGGATGCGCGGCAGGCTGGTCATGGAGGCCATGGCCAGACCGCTGATGCCCAGCGACATCGAGGCGTCGCTCTCTGACAGAACCACGACCTCGTCAAATCCCAGAAGACTCCGGCGCGCGATCGCCTCATTCAGCAGTGCCTCCCCGAATCGACCCGTGGCCCCGGCGACCAGCAGGCGACGCGGCTCCCGGGGCGGGGTCCATCCGGGCAAGGGATCGATCATCATCGGCCGAGTGTACGATGCGCGTGATTAGTGCATCCCAAGCCCCAAGGAGACCTCATGTCACAGTTCCTTTCTCCCCAAGACATTGCGAATCAGATCGACGCAGCAAATCCTCGCAGGCGGCTGATCACCGGAGCGGGCGCGCTTGCAGCAGGCAGCCTGCTGCCCGGCCTGTCCTCGGCACAGGCCGAGTGGCCCAGCAAGCCGGTGCGCTTTGTGGTGCCCTTCCCTGCCGGCGGCGGTGCCGACCTCGGCGCGCGAACGATCTCGGTGCACATGGGCAATGCCTTTGGCAAGCCGGTGCTGGTCGAGAACCGGGCAGGTGGCGACGGTGCCGTAGCAGCGCTTGAAGTCCTGCGCTCGCCCTCTGATGGACACACCCTGTTCTTTGGTACGGCGACCTCGATGTCCTATGTGCCCTCGATCAAGAAGGCGCCCCAGTACAACCCGATCGCCGATTTCACGCCCATTTCCAACCTTTGCATCTTCACCTTCTACCTGATGGTGAGCCCCGATGTGCCGGGCAAGACGCTGGCCGAGTTGGTGGCCCACATCAAGGCCAACCCGGGCAAGCTGCAGTACGCCACCGCCAATAGCACCGGCATTCTGGCCATGGGGCAGCTCACCCATGCCAACAAGCTCGACATGGTGCATGTGCCCTACAAAGGTGAGGGCCAGGCGGTGGTCGATCTGGTGGGCGGACGCGTGCCCATGATGTTCGCCACACCGGCCATCATGCCCCAGCTGCAAAAAGCGAATTTCCGGGCGCTCGCGGTGCTGCTGCCGCAGCGCACACGGACCTATCCCGATGTGCCGACCATGGCCGAAGCAGGCCAGCCGCTGGTCAACATCTCGCCCTGGGGCGGACTCTTCGGCCCGAAAGACCTGCCGCGGGCCCTGGTCGAGCGCATCAACAAGGACTTCGTGCAGGTGATGCGCCGCCAGGACGTGGTCGATCAGTACGAAAAGCTCGGCCTGCTGCCCCTGCCTTCTACCCCCGAGCAACTGGCGGGCGTCGTGAAGGACCAGCTCGCGGCGTTCGGCAACACCATGAAGGCGATCGGCATTCCTCAGGAGTGATTCGTCCGTGATCATGCGGGTGGTCTCGGTCAACTGCGCGCTGGCGCGGCCGGTGCAGATGAACGGCCGCCGGGTCATGACGGCCATTGGCAAGCAAGCCGTACAGGGTCGGGTCCCCGTGGCCCGCATGGGCCTGGCGGGCGATGAGCAGGCCGATCTCTCTGTGCATGGCGGCCCGTCCAAGGCCGTCTATGCCTACGGGCTTCAGCACTATGCCTTTTGGCAGACGGTCCGCGCCCAGGCCCAAGTCTCCCTCTGGGACGAAGCCCTGCCCGCAGGCAGTCTAGGCGAGAATCTCAGCATCGATCAGCTCGACGAAACCGATCTCTGGATCGGCGACCAGTGGCATCTGCCCGATTGCGTCCTGGCGGTGAGCGAGCCGCGCTTTCCGTGTGGCAAGTTCAATGCCGTGATGGGGTTTGCCCAGGCCGGGAAGATGATGGTGCAATCGGGCTGGTGCGGCGCTTATCTCGCGGTGATCGTGCCCGGTACGGTGGGCGCCGGTGATGAAATCCGGCTTGAGCCCGGTCCCCGCGAAGTGAGTCTTCGCGAATTGTTCCGCGCCCGCGCGCGGTCGTGAGCATGCCTGATGGACGGATCGAAGACACAAACCAGGCGCCGACAGGCGCTGCTGATGCTCGGATGTTCGACGCTTCTGGCGGCCTGCGGTAGCGGCGGTAGCGACGGGTCGGTCGGTGGCGGGGCGAACGTGCCTGTGCTGACCATCGACAGCAATGTTGCGGGCACGACGACCACCACCTTTCTGGTCAGCTTCCAGTTCTCCGATGCGGTCAGTGGCTTCGCGTCCAATCGCTTTTTGGTCACCAACGGCAGCATTGTCGCGGGCAGCTTCACTGCGGTCAGCAGCCGCGAGTACACGGTCCTGATCAGCCCACGCGCCAACAGCAGCGGCAGCGTCGAAATCGAGGTATTCCCTTCAGCGTTTGCAAATGCCCAGGGTACGGTGCAGAACACCAATACCTACCGTTTCAGCCAGCCCTTCGACACCACCGTGACCGAGCCCTGGCTGCGCTACACCGACGATGCCAGCGGTGTCTTTGTGTCGGCGCCCCTCACACTGACCATGACCTTCAATGTGGATGTCGGCACGAGCTTCAGCCTTGACAAGCTGTTCGTGCTGGGGGCCACCCCCTCCAATTTCACTCAGGTTTCCGAGACGGTCTACACCCTGCGCCTGACGCCCGAGGCAGGCGCCCGGTTGATGAGCGTGGAGCTGCCCGCAGGCGCGGTGACTGCCAATGTGGTCAACGGCATCGCCAACCGGGTGCCCTGGCGCTGGGACCGGCTGATCGCTGCGTAAGGCCCTCACCAGGTATCGATGCAGGGCCGTTTGCGCTGTGTACGCTGATGCAGCGGCGGCGGCTGAGGCACGCTGCGCAGACCGGCCATGATCCACTCCCGGGTACGGGCCGGATCGATCACGGCATCAATCTCCAGCACCGAGGCGATCGAGGTGGCCTTGCCCTTGTCATAGAGCTCGGCCACCTTGCGCTGGTAATAGGCCTCGCGCTCCGCAGGATCTTCAATGGCCTCCATTTCCTTGCGAAAGCCCAGGCGCACATAGCCTTCGAGGCCCATGCCGCCAAATTCGCCGGTCGGCCAGGCGGCCGTGAAGACCGGCTCATGAAAACCGCCTGCCGCCATGCCCTGCGAGCCCAGGCCGTAGCCCTTGCGAAGCACCAAGGTAAACATCGGCACCGTCATGCTTGCCCCCACCACGAACATGCGCGAGACATGGCGCACCACGGCGGTCTTTTCGGCCTCGGGGCCCACCATGAAGCCGGGGGTGTCGCACAGCGAAACCACCGGCAAGTCAAAGGCATCGCAGAGCTGCATGAAGCGCGCGGCCTTGTCGCCCGCAGGCGCATCGATCGCGCCGCCGAGATGGCGCGGATTGTTGGCGATCAGGCCCATGGGCCGGCCTTCAATGCGAATCAGCGCGGTGACGATGCCCACGCCAAAATCGCGGCGCAGCTCGAGCACCGAGCCGTCGTCGGCCAGTGTTTCGATCACCTCGCGCACGTCATAGACCCGCAGACGGTTTTCGGGAATCGCGTGGCGCAGTCGACGCTGGTCGCTGCAGGTCCAGTCCTTGAGCGCGCCCTGGAAGTAGCCGAGATATTTCTTGGCGACTTCAGTGGCCTCTTTTTCGTCTTCGACCACCACATCGATCACGCCATTGGGTGACATGAAGCTCACCGGGCCCACGTCCTGGGGCGCATACACGCCAAGGCCACCGCCCTCGATCATGGCGGGGCCGCCCATGCCGATCGAGCTGTTTTTGGTGGCGATGATCACGTCGCAACATCCGATCAGCGCGGCATTGCCCGCAAAGCAATAGCCCGAGACCACACCCACGATGGGCACCAGACCCGAAAGCCTCGCAAACTGCGCGAAGGTCGGACCATCAAGACCGGTCAGGCCCAGCCCCTCGGTATCACCCGGCCGGCCACCGCCGCCCTCGCCATAGAGCACCAGCGGAATGCGCCAGCGTTGCGCGAGCTGCAGCATGCGGTCCTGCTTTTTGTGGTTCATGTGGCCTTGCGTACCGGCCAGCACGGTGTAGTCGTAGATGATGCCCAGCGCACGCGAGGCCTCGGGGCCAAAGTGTTCGGCATTGATGGTGCCGGTGCCAGCAATCACGCCATCGGCGGGGGTGTTCTCGATGAGGTCTGCAATGCTGCGACGTGCACGCTGCGCGGCAAACGAGAGCGCGCCGTATTCGGTGAAGGTGTGGTCATCAAAGAGATCGGCAATGTTCTCGCGGGCGGTGCGCTGGCCGGTGGCGCGCCGCCGGGCCACGGCCTTGGGCCGATTCTCGTCCCAAAGAAACGCCTCGCGGGCCTGCAGGTCGGCCAGATCCTTGCGGATGTGATCGAGATCGAGTTCTACCGCCTGCACCTGCGCGTCCGCGTCACCTTCG
>JBEELY010000391.1:0-6776 GCA_041167925.1 Pseudomonadota bacterium
GGTGGCTGCCTGTCGCGAGGTCATCCGCCCGAGGTCACACCGCTCTATGACGTGGTGGAGGCCATCACCCAGCTGCACGGACAGGCCGAAGGCCGGCAAATCCGCCGCCGCGAGTTCGTCATGACCGTGTGTGAACTGGGCAAGTACAACGCTGCCCTGGTACACATTCTGGAGGGCAAGGCATGAGTGGGCTGGAGCGAATGGCAATGCCCGGGCTGGAGCGAACCACCCCGGCTGCGCTCGAGCGAATCGCCATGCCCGGGCCGCGCCCGGTCGCGCCGCGGGTCACTGCCTTCACACGGCCTTTTTGGCAGGCGCTCAGCGAGGGCCGATGGATCAGCACCCAATGCGTCAGCTGCAAACGAGTGAGTTTCCCGCCACGCAATCTGTGCCGCGCCTGCTGGGGTCGGGAGCTTCAATGGACTGCGCTTTCTCCGCGTGGCAGGCTCTACAGCTTTACCCGGGTGCATGTGGCCCCCGGTGCGTTTCGAGGCGACACGCCCTACGCCATCGGCATCATCGACCTTGATGAAGGCCCCCGCCTGATGTGCCGCATGATGGGCGAGGTCACCACCCAAGATCTCGATCAAGCCGTGCAGATGCTGGTCCTCGATTACCAGGACGGCCCGTTGTTCGCAGCGCGGATGGTGCCCCTGCCCTGATGACGCCCGTGCACTGATGCTGCTCAACACACGCCATGTCCGACGCCCGTGTCCGAATGGCCCTGACATCACTACCCACCCGTTTCTCCCCCGGCTCCAATGACCCATCCCTTTCTTCCCTGGATTGCAGCGGGCCTGTTTGCCTTGGCCGTGCTGCACACCTTCAGCACCAAATTCTTCGAGCATCTGGCGCATACCCAGCCGCGTCATGCCGGCATCTGGCATCTGATGGGCGAGGTGGAGGTGGTCTTTGGGTTTTGGGCCATGGTGCTCACCGTGACCATGTTTTTTATGTTGGGCCAGGCCCCGGCGCTTGAGTATCTCGAGTCGCGCAACTTCACCGAGCCTCTGTTCGTCTTTGCGATCATGGTGGTCGCAGGCACCCGTCCCATCCTGCAGGCGGGCGGCGTGCTGGTACAGGGCGTTGCGCGTGCGGTGCCGCTGCCCACGGCCATGGTCAATTACTTTTTACTGCTCAGCGCCGTACCCCTGCTGGGCTCGCTGATCACCGAGCCCGCCGCCATGACCTTGGCTGCACTCATGCTCAGGGACTCGGTCTTTTCGGGGGCGGTGAGTGAGCGCCTCAAATACGCCACACTGGGCGTGCTCTTCGTCAATGTCTCGATTGGCGGCACCCTCACACCCTTTGCCGCACCGCCCGTGCTGATGGTGGCTGGCACTTGGCAGTGGGATCTGCCCTTCATGCTGCAAACCTTCGGCTGGAAAGCGGCTGTGGCTGTGATGGTCAATGCCGTGATCATCACCCTGCTCATGCGCCGCGAACTGGCCAAGCTGGGCGAACCGGAGCGGGCCCGTCTCTCTGTTCCCCCCATCATGGTGCTGGTGCACTTGGTCTTTCTGCTGGGCGTGGTGCTCTTTGCGCATCACCCCGTGGTTTTCATGGGGCTGCTGCTGTTTTTCATTGGCTACAGCACCGCCTATGCGCAACATCAAGATCGGCTGATCCTGCGCGAGGCCCTGCTGGTGGCCTTCTTTCTGGCGGGCTTGGTGGTGCTGGGCGGGCAACAGGCCTGGTGGCTGCAGCCCCTGCTCATGACGCTCAATGCCGATGCCGTGTTTTATGGTGCCGTCGCGCTCACCGCCATCACCGACAACGCTGCCCTCACTTACCTGGCCTCGCTTGTGCCGGGACTGAGCGAGGAATTCAAGGTGGCGATTGTGGCTGGCGCAGTTACTGGCGGCGGACTCACCGTGATCGCCAATGCACCGAACCCGGCAGGTGTCGCGATTCTCAAGGGTCGCTTTGATGAGGGCGTCGTCAACGCCCTGAAGCTGCTGCTTGCGGCGCTGCCGCCAACCGTGGTGGCGGCACTGGCGTTCAGGCTGCTCTAGGCCGCTTACCAGCGATCGCTCACCCGTATCCCTGCGCCACACTCCGAACTGCGGGTCGGCTGATCTGCCTCAATTCAGTAGGTGTCAGGCCGATCGGCCCAGGTCGATGTAAGCTGATCGACGGTTAGTGTTGGGATACGCGGCGCGGGTTAGACTCACCTCAGATGAATAAGTGCTTTGCCATCTTCGTTCTGTTGTTGCTGCCCCTGCAGATGAGCTGGGCGGCGCTAGCGGTTTATTGCCCGCACGAGGCCGAGCACCAGGTTCAACATCCCGGACATCACGAGCACAACGGTCATGATTCGGGCGATCACAAAACCTCCCAAGGTGCAGCGCAAGAGGAAGGCGAAGATCGCGCAAACCTGTCTAGTGCCGATCACTGCTGCTCGGTGTGTCATCTCGGATGCGCGGTTGCGCTAATCTCAGCCTCTCCCATTTCTGGTTACAGCGCCGAACGCGGCCGCTGGTCAGACCCTCCGGACAGGGGGGCTCCTTCCCCCAGCGAACGGCCCGAACGGCCTCAGTGGTCCATGCCCGCCTGATCGGCGAGCATTGGGTTCTCACCTTTCCAACACCGATCCCGCCGGGTACTGCGCCTGACGCTTGCTGCGTTACGCGCTCCGGCCTGCGACCCCACAGGTCGCTGCTCGCTGATCTCCCATGGACGTATTCCCCCCTGGAGATGAGTGATGCTTTTGAACATGGCAAAGAAGGCGCCCTTTCGCGGAACGGCGCGGCTTCGCATCGTGCTGATGATGATGACCCTGAGTGTCTGGGTGGCGAGTGCGCAGGCCCAAAGCGCCTCGCCTGACGCACCTCAGAAAGGCATGACCCTGCGGGCGCTGTTTGAGCGGGCGTGGCTCAGGCAGCCCGAGGCGCAGGCCCTACAAGCGCGTCGCGATGCCGCGCAAGCCAGCGCTCAGGTGGCAGACCTGACCTTTCCAGAGCCCTTCTCGCTAGAAATCAATCAGACCTCAGGTCAATGGATCGGGAGCAATGGCGCCCGAGAAACCGAAGTCGGCTTCTCTGTACCCCTCTGGATGCCCGGGCAACGTACGGCCAGTCGAGGGCTGGTCCAGGCTGAACGCGCGCATCTCGAGCGCAAGTGGTTGGCCTCACAGCTGCGCCTGGCTGCATTGGTCCGGGAGGCCTGGTGGACATGGCAAGGTTCAGATACAGATGCCGCGCTGGCAAATGACCAATGGACCAGCGCCAGACGTCTTGCGGCCGATGTTGCGCGCCGGACGCAGGCGGGTGACCTGGCCCGCGCCGACCAGCATCAGGCCGAAGCGGCTGCGGCAGCTGCCGAAGCGCTTGCAGCCCAGACCCGAGCAACGGCCAGTTCAGCGCTGTCGGCTCTTGTAGCGCTGACCGGTGACTTCACCCTGATGCACGCTGGAAACGAAGCGCTCCATCAAGCCACCCTCAGTGAGCCAACGCCGGTTTCGGCGCCAATTGAAGACCATCCGCTGCTCGTCGAGCTGAAGCATCGGCTTGCAATCGCCGAAGCGACGATTCAACTGGTCAAGACGCAAACGAGAGCCAACCCGGAGCTCAAATTTTCTGCAGGCCGGTCTCGTGAGTCCTCCGCAGAGGGCGCAGGCCAGACAAAGGTGCTCATCGGTATTCGATTTCCCCTGCAGGCCGGGCCTAGGCATGAGGCCCGGCTCGCTACAGCGTTGGCCGAAGCGCTTGAAGTGCAGTCCCAATGGCGGCTCGAGCGCGATCGCATTCTGGCTGATCAGCATGCCGCACAAGCCCGTCTGCAATCCGCGCAGGCGCAGGTCGAAGCCGCCCAACGCCGTGCACGCCTGGCGAAGGAGTCGCTGGCGTTTTTCGATAAGTCCTTCAGGCTGGGTGAAACCAGCCTGCCCCAGCGCTTGCGTATCGAGGCCGAGGCGGCTGAAGCGCAGCGGCAGGGAGCACGTAGCCAGATCGCTCTGGCCGCAGCCCTCTCGGCAAGGCGCCAAGCCCTGGGCTTGCTGCCTCAGTAAGGAAAGAACCTGCCCATGGACGCACCGAAACGCCTGCCCAAGCACCCACGGAAAAGCCTATCCATGAATGCACATCAACATTCTGGAACATCCATCCGAAGGAACATCATGAAGCGCATGCATGCGACGGTCGTCGCCTTGCTCTTGCTTTCGTCCATCCTCTTCAGCCCTGCCCCCTCCGCCGGTCCTGGCCATGATCACGGTCAAACGGCAACGCCATCCTCGGGATCTGCCCTGCCGCGATTCACCGCAATGTCTGAGGCGCTGGAACTGGTAGGCATCTTGAACGACAGGGTGCTGACGCTTTATCTGGACCGATTTGAAGACAACAGCCCGGTCCGCGACGCCCGGATCGAACTCGACATTGCAGGCGTGATGTACACAGCGCAAAAAAATGCCGAGAACGAAGATGTGGTGATGCTCAAGGACGCGCTGGCGCCAGGCGTGATCGCGATCACCGCCACGATCACCGCAGGTGCCCTGACCGATCTGCTGGCAGCCGAACTGGATCTGCATGAAGACCTCCAGCCCCTCAAAGCGCAGGGTTCGTGGAGGACCACGGCAATCGGAACAGGCTTGGGTCTGCTGGCCTTGCTGATGGCCTGGGCCGCAATCGCTCGCTTTCGTCAACACGCGCCTCGCGGCTGAAGGACTGGCAGCATGAACATCAAGAGTCTTTCGCTCAAACGGCCTTTGCTCATCAAACGGCCTTTGCTCAGACTGGCCGTGAGCCTGTGTCTGGCGGGCGCAGCAACAGCCACCCAAGCCGGTGAGGGTCATGACCATGGTGATGCGCCCGTGAGGGCCAGCGCCAATGGCCCGCAACGCATGGCCGACGGCAGCGTATTTCTTCCCAAGCCTGCGCAGCGTCAACTGACGGTCCGAACGACGGTGGTGCAATCGGCAGAGCTGCCAGGGACCATTGAGCTCAACGGACGGGTGCTGATGGATCCCAACGCCGGCGGAAAAGTGCAGTCCACGCAGGGTGGACGCATCGAGCCAGGGCCCCGGGGACTGCCAAGTGCCGGGCAGAGCGTGAACAAGGGCGAGGTTCTGGCCTATGTGGTGCCTGCGGTCGCCGCGCTCGAGAAGGCGAACCAACTGGCCCAGATGGCGGAGCTTCGCGCAGCAAAAACGCTGGCCGAAAAACGTCTAGCACGCATGCGTGAGTTGTCTGACACCGTACCGCGCAAGGAGATCGAGGCCATCGAAAGCGAGGTGCTGAGTCTGACCGAGCGCCTGACTGCTCTTGGTGCCGGCCTGACCAGCAGGGAAGCCCTCGTCGCCCCGGTGTCGGGCGTGATTGCTTCGGCGCAGGTCGTCGCAGGCCAGGTCGTCGATGCACGCGAACTGATTTTCGAGATCATCGATCCGCGGCAGCTCCGGATTGAAGCCCTGGCCTTTGACACCACCCTGATCAACAACATCGATGGCGCCACGCTGGCCGTTGATGATCTGCGAACCCCTTTGCGCTTCATTGGGGCGGCGCGCATTTTGCGCGAACAAGCCCTGCCCCTGAATTTCCAGCTCCAGAGCCCCACTGCGATGACGCTGGCCGTGGGGCAACCGGTCAGGGTCTACCTGCAGACCAGACAAAAGACGCAAGGTATTGCGCTACCTCAGTCCGCCCTGATGAAAAACGCGGCCAATCAGACCGTGGTCTGGGTCAAGCCTGCTCCCGAACGGTTTGAACCCCGCACCGTGACCTTCGAGCCCCTCGATGGTGACCAGGTGGCTGTGACATCGGGCCTCAAGCCTGGCGATCGCGTGACCACCCAGGGCGCGACCCTGATCAATCAGATCCGCTAAGGGAGCCGCCCCATGTTCAAGTGGCTTCTTCAAAACAGCCTGACCCATCGGTTGCTTGTGCTGATCACCGGTGTCGTGGTCATGGCCTATGGCGCATGGACACTGACCCAAACACCGGTGGATGTCTTTCCTGATCTGAACAAGCCGACCGTCACCATCATGACCGAGGCAGGCGGCATGGCCGCAGAAGAGGTCGAGCAGCTGATCAGCTTTCCTCTGGAAACGGCGATGAATGGGCTGCCTGGTGTGGAGTCGATCCGATCAACTTCCTCTGCAGGACTGTGCTTTCTGTATGTGACATTCGATTGGAACGCAGAGATCTTTCGGGCGCGCCAACTTGTGTCCGAACGGCTCTCGGCCATGGAGGAAGGACTGCCTTCCGGAGTGGTGCCCCGCATGGGGCCCATCACCTCCATCATGGGCGAAATCATGCAGATCGCCATTCCGGTGGATCCGCAGCGCATGTCTGCCATGGCGGTACGCGAATATGCCGACTGGGTACTCCGACCCCGACTGTTGTCCATCCCTGGGGTCGCGCAGATCATCCCCATCGGCGGTGAGGTGCGCCAGTTTCAGGTGCAGCCCAATACCGCACGCATGGCTGAGCTCGGTCTGTCCTACGAACAGCTAGCCAGCGCTCTGCGTGGCTTCTCGGCCAACACCTCGGGCGGATTTCTGGAGCTCAATGGGCGTGAATATCTGATCCGCCATCTGGGGCGCACCTCCCGTCTGGACGACCTGCGCAATCTCGCTGTTGCCGTCAGGCATGGTCAGCCCATCTTGCTGCGTCAGGTCGCCGAGGTGAACTTTGCTCCCGCCATCCGTCGCGGTGATGCAGGCTTTGATGGCAAGCCTGCGGTGATTCTGGGCGTTCAGAAACAGCCCACGGCCGATACCGTTCGATTGACGCGGTCCATCGAGGAGGCCCTCGCGGATCTGAAAGCCTCGCTCCCCGCGG
>JBEELY010000399.1:0-2945 GCA_041167925.1 Pseudomonadota bacterium
GGGGCGCTGCTCATTGCTTCACATCCATGGCCGAACGCAGCCCATCCGAGAGCATGTTGAAGGAGATCGAGGTCACGAAGATCATCACGCCGGGCAGGGCCGCAATCCAGGGCTGGGTATAGATCGCCGTGCGCAGGGTATTGAGCTTCAGCCCCCACTCGGGCTCGGGCGGCTTCACGCCCAGGCCCAGAAAGGACAGGCCCGAGGCGAGGATCATGGAGACCGCGATCAGGCTGGTGGCATACACAAAAATGGGGCCAAGCACATTGCCCAGGACATGCACCCGCACGATGGTGAAAGGCCCTGCCCCCGAAGCTCGCGCCGCTTCGACAAAGTCGCGCCCGCGCACCTGGGTGGTCACGCTCTCGGCCACGCGCGCAATCGGCGGAATAAAGACGATGGTGAGCGAAAGCAGGGCATTGAAAATACCGGCGCCCAGCGCGCCAGACAGCGCGATGGCGAGCAGCACCGAGGGAAATGCGTAGAAGACATCAATGGTGCGCATGATCACGCTGTTGATCTTGCCCCCCGCATAGCCCGCCAGAATGCCCAGCGCCGAGCCGATCGCGAAGGCGCACAGCACCGGCGTGATGCCCATGAAGAGCGACAGGCGCGCGCCGGTTAGCAGTCGCGAGAGCATGTCGCGGCCCAGTTCGTCGGTGCCCAGCGGATGACCAGGCGTGCCCAGGGGCTTGAGCCGGCTGAGCATGGACGAGGCATAGGGATCGGCCGGGGCGAGCCATTGGCCGATGAGGGCGAGCATCAGCAGGCCCAGCACCACCAGCGCGGCGACTACCGCCACCTTGTCGCGCACAAAGCGCCTGCCCACACTGGCCCAGTAGCCCGGGGTTTTTTGCGACAGTTCGGCCGGTACCTTGCTTGAATCGACGGTCACCTGCAGCATGTTCAGCTCCTCGCGATGCGCGGATCGAGCGCACCCTGCATCAGGTCAACCAGCAGGTTGAGCAGCACGAAAAACATGGCCAGCACCAGGATCGTTCCCTGCAGCAGGGGCAGATCCCGCTGGAAGATCGCGCTGTTGAGCAAAAAGCCCGTGCCCGGCCAGGAAAAGACGGTTTCGATGAGGATGGAGCCGCCCAGCAGGTAGCCCAGCTGCAGGCCCATCACCGCCAGCGCGGTAGGCGCAACGTTCTTGACCACATGCTTGAAGACGCCAAAGTCGGTGAGGCCTTTGGCGCGCAGGCCCACCACGAATTCCTGATCGAGAATTTCAGCCACCAGCGCGCGCACCGTGCGGGCAATGATGCCCATGGGAATCACGCTCATCGTGATCGCGGGAAGGATCAGGTGGCGGATGTGGGCCCAGTCGAGCGCCCATTCCGAGGAGCTGCCCGGCCCGGCACCGGTGGCGGGCAGCCAGTTGAGCTGCGCTGCAAAAATGATGACCAGCACCATGCCCAGCCAGTAATGGGGCACGCTCACGCCGATCACCGACAAAAAGGAGGCGAGCTTGTCAGCCCAGGAATTGCGAAAGTAGCCCGCCACAAATCCAAAAAGGCTGCCCAGCAGAAAGCCAATCATCGTGGCCACGGTGGCCAGGATCAGGGTATTGCCGACGGCCTTGAACACTTCGGCCGCCACCGGCCGGCCCGTGGCAATCGAGGTGCCTAAATCGCCCTGCACCGCGCGGGTCACCCAGGAGATGAACTGCTCTGGCAGGGAGCGGTCAAAACCGTAGAGCGTGCGCAACTGCTGCTGCATCTCGGCCGATGCATCGGGCGGCAGGATGGACACCAGCGGGTCACCCGGGGCCAGATGCACCAAAGCAAAGCACACCAGGGCGACCCCCAGCATGATGGGTAGCGTGTAGATCACGCGTCGGGACAGATAGGCAAGCACGTCGGGCGAAAGCAGAGAGACAAAAAGACCAACGGCACGGACAGGATGTCCGTGCGCGCGGATTGAAATTCGGATCAGGAGCAGCCCTCGTCGAGAGCCGCTTCCTGACCTGAGGTCGCGCCTTACTCGATCGACATCGGTGCGATGTCGATGAACCAGCTCTTGGGCTGGACCACGCCCTTGACCTTGGTGCTCATGGCACGCGGGCCGGCATCATGGGCGATCCAGACAAACGGCGCTTCTTCCACGATCCGTGCATGCAGCTTGGCAAGCGCCGCATCGCGGGCCTTGTCTTCAAAGCTAGTGCGAGCGGTGGCGATCAGCTTGTCGAACTCGGCATTGCCGAAGTAGCCCCAGTTGTTGGAAGTGGGCGGGAAGGTCTTGGTGCTGGTGAAGCGCACCATGGCAAAGAACGGATCCATCGTGGCAAAGCTCACGTTGATCGCGTTGGCCCCGTTGGCGCTCGGATCCTTGGCACCCTTGCGCCAGTTGGTGAAGAGCGTGTTCCACTCGATCACATCGAACTGGACATCAAAGAAGCACTGCTTGAGCGATTGCTGGACAAACTCGTTCATAGGCAGCGGCTGCATCTGGCCCGAGCCCGAAGCAGAGATCTGCACCTTCACCTTGAGCGGCTTGGCTGCGCTGTGGCCGGCTTCGGTCATGAGCTTCTTGGCAGCATCCGGATCGAAGCGGATGTCGAACTTGGGGTCGCCCCACCAGGGATGGCCCGGGGTCACGGAACCCTTGGGCACACCCATCATGCCGCCCAGCAGCTTGAGCAGACCGGCACGGTCGACGCACAGGTTGGCCGCATGACGCACCCGCTTGTCGAGCCAGGGCGAGCCCTCGGCGAACGACAGCTGCCAGGGCCAGACATGAGGCTGCGGGTTGAAGTAGGTCTTGAAGCCGCGCTGGGAGATGGTGGGCAGTGCATCCGGTGCGGGTGCCTCGATCCAGTCGACCTGGCCCGACAGCAGCGCTGCGGTGCGGGCATTGGCCTCAGGCATGGGCGTCATCACGACGCGGTCGATCTTGGGCGTGCGCTTGGGATCCCAGTAGCCCTTGTTGGCCACCACTTCGAG
>JBEELY010000453.1:0-3174 GCA_041167925.1 Pseudomonadota bacterium
CGTGCCCAGTGCGTTGAGTACAGCGATGTCCGTGGCGGGAAAGGCATCAGGCCAGGCGAGCGCACGCATGGCGACCAGTTGCACGGTCCACTCACCAACGCCAGGCAATGCTCGCAGGCGCTCCAGGGTTGGGACCAGCGGCACACCAGGATGCAACTCAAGCTGTCCGCTGCTCACTGCTGTGGCCAGAGCCTGAAGCGCGCGTACGCGCTGGCGCACGATGCCCAGGCGACCGATGACTTCAGGGTCTGCAGCTGCCACTACTGACGCGCTGGGGAACAGTCGAGTCAGGCCCGGAAACGGTGTGTCGATCGGCTCGCCAAGGGCCTCGACCAGGCGGTGTGTCAAGGTGCGTGCCGCAGCCACCGTCACCTGTTGACCAAGGATCACCCGCACCGCGACCTCGAAGCTGTCGATCCCGCCCAGTAAGCGCAGGCCAGGTACGCAAGGCAATGGCAGGGTGCTCAGTGCAGCATCGATCAGCGCCGGATCTGCGTCGAGGTCCAGGGCCTGACGCTGACGCTGCAGCAGAGTGCCGATCACCGGCGCCAAAGACGGCGCCACACTCAGCTCGACTTCATGGCGCTCCGGCACGAAGCGCGTGCCCAGCCACCCACGCAGCCATGTGCCGGCGTGGGGCCAAGCCAGTGTGCGCCAGATTTCAAAACCCTCGACTCGCTCTACCCCAGGCAGCGCGCGTGCACGCAGGAAGCGCAGCACGCCGTCCATGTCATACGGAGGGCGGTAGGCCAGCCGCAGCACCAGCGCCCCGCGTTCGTCAGGCGTTGGAACCTTTCGCTGGCGGCGAAGGGCCGTCGGATTGATCCGGTAACGCTCGGCGAAGGCCGCATTGAATCGGCGCAGGCTGGCGAAGCCGCTCGCCTGCGCCACGTCCGTGACGGGCAAAGTAGTGTCGGTCAGCAGCTGCTTGGCCTGCAGTAGCCGGCGCGTTGTCAGCCAGTCCAGAGGTGCTACTCCGTGCGTCTGCTTGAAGATGCGCCGAAGATGTCGGTCGGTCACGCCCAAACGGGCGGCAAGATCGGATATGGCGATGTTGCGACCGTCGGCGACCGCCTGCTCCATGAGGCGAGCCGCCTGCTGCGAGAGGGCCTGCGACGAATCGACCAGCGACAGTCCCGGCGCCAGTTCGGGCCGGCAACGCAGGCAGGGACGGAAGCCGGCGACTTCGGCGGTGGGCGCGCTGGCGAAAAAGCGGCAGTTGCGGCGCAATGGCGTTCTAACGCGACAGACCGGGCGGCAGTAGATGCCGGTCGAAATGACTCCGACGAATAGTCGCCCGTCGAAACGCGCGTCACGCGCCAAAAGCGCTTGGTAATGCCCTTGGTCGCCTTCACTCTGATGGGCAGCGGAATCCAAGGCAGCGACGCGAGCAGCAGACATGATCGCCATCATAGGCAACGCCGGGCTATACGCTCGCCGTTTTCGGACCTGCGTTTTAGCCGGGACCGTTTAATCCACGGCGTCGACCTGGGTCACCACTCAGGGCTTTTTGCTATGGTCTGCTGCCCCGTTGACTGACACGCTCCCATGAGCACTCCCGACTACTCCATCTTCGATGCCGGCGACGTCGTGCTGCAAAGCGGCCGTACCTGTCCCTCGATGCGGATCGCTTACAAGACCTATGGCACGCTGGCGCCCGATCGCGACAACGTCATCGTCTATCCGACCTCGTTCGCGGCACAGCACTACGATACCGAGTGGCTCATCCGACCCGACGGCATCCTTGATCCGTCGCGTTACTTCATCATCATTCCGAACCTGTTCGGCAACGGTCTGTCGTCCTCTCCATCGAATACACCCTGGCCCCTGACCGGCAACCGCTATCCCGATGTCACCTATCACGACGCGGTGCGCGTGCAGCAGCGGCTGCTTGCCGAGGTGTTCGGCATCCAGCGCGTGAAGATGGTGTATGGCTGGTCAATGGGCGGCATGCAGGCCTATCACTGGGCGGTGGCTTTCCCGGAGCTCGTGGAACGGATCGCGGTGGTCTGTGGCTCATCGCGATGCGCGCCACACAACGCAGTGTTCATTGAGGGCGTACGCGCGGCACTGCAGGCCGATCCCACTTTCATCGATGGCGCGTTCACCGGTCGACCCGTTCGCGGGTTCCGGGCCATGGGCCGCATCTACGCGGCCTGGGCGCTGTCACAGACTTTTTATCGCGAGCAGGCCTGGCGCTCGCTGGGCTTCAGCTCGCAGGAGGACTTCCTGGTGCGCAGCTGGGAACACACCTTCTCGCGTCGCGACCCCTGCGACCTGCTCGCGCAGCTCTGGACCTGGCAGGAGGGTGACATCTCGGCCCATGCAGACTTCAATGGCGACCTGGCTGCGGCGCTGCGCTCGATCCGTGCCAAGGTGCTGCTGATGCCGGGTGATCACGACCTTTACTTCCAGGTCGAAGACAACCGTCTGGATCTGGCGCATCTGCGTGACGCCGAACTGCGACCGATTCCGTCGATCTGGGGGCATCGCGCCGGCAACCCTGTAGCCAACCCAGTCGATGTGGCCTTCATTGCAAGGGCGGTTCAGACCTTGCTCGCAGCGCCCTCGCCCTTGTGAGCCGATGATCTGCGTCCTTCCTGCGCCGCACGCTGTTTGACCCAACGGCGCAAGGCTGCAAACCGCAGGAAGGCTCGCCGCAAATGCTGCGCGCCTGGCCAAGAGACTGCGGCACGACTCGGCCAGCGCATGGGCATGTACAGCACGGCCGCTGCGAGCAGTCCGTAGAGCATCAGCTTTCCTGCCAGCACAAAACCGGTGATGTTGATGGGTGCAAAACCGGCCAGCGCAGCAACCGCAACGGCAGTTCGCGGGCTGTCTGGAAAGACCGCCGCCATCGCCAAAGCGGGCGCACCCCAAGCCCGAATCAGTGATACGGCTTGAGCCCAACCCGCGCCTTGACGCTCAATTTCAAGCCAGCCCGGCCAGGAGGTGGCCTGGGCGATGCCGCTAATGAGTGCCGCCAGCAGGCCAGCGCTGACCGCAGCAGAAATGGTGAACACGATGGCGATCAGGATCACTCTGCGCGGCTGCAGGATCATCAGAGCAAGCGCCATGAACTCCGCGGGCATCATCGGCAGCACCCCATCCAGGGTGGAGGCCGCAGACATGGACCAGATGGCATAGGGTCGCTGGCCGTGCGTCAGCAACCAG
>JBEELY010000461.1:0-4404 GCA_041167925.1 Pseudomonadota bacterium
TTCTTCTAGGTTGGACTCGATGCGCAGCGTGGCCGGGTCTCCTGGCTGCATCAGGCGGGCGGTGCCAACAAACAGGGTCTCCCAGGCCAGGGGCTGACGTGTGGCCGGGTCGAGCAAGGGCCTCGCGGGGCGATAAACATGCCATTGTTCGGGGGGCTGGGCAGGCAGCCCCCGGGCATAGGCGAGGTCTCCGCGGCTGAGGTAGATGCGTCCGTCCTGGGTGCCCACGATGCGGGCGTGCTGCGCGAGTTCGGCGGGATCGAGAACCCAGGGACGGTTGAGGAAAGGCTCGATTTCAGCTGCCGGCAGGGTAGGCAGCGCCTGTGCAGGCAGCGTCTGCGTGCGCACCCCGGGCGCAAGACGCACCACAGGCAGGCCGGCAGTACCCTCTGCAACGCCGTCGCGTGCGGCATCGCGCGCCAGTCGCAGCCGAGGAACAGCGCCGGAGCGGTCGAGGATGACCACATCGCCGGGGTAGATCAGGTGGGGGTTGGCGATCTGGTCTTTGTTGAGCTGCCAGACCTGCGGCCACTGCCACGGCGCACTGAGGAAGCGGCCTGCGATGCCCCACAGGGTGTCACCGCGAACCACGGTGTAACGTTCAGGGGCATTGGGGGCGATCTGGAGTGGTGCTGATCCCTGCGCGGGACCTGAGGCCATCACCGGTGAGGTGCTGCAAAGCCCCAAGCAGAGTGCTGCGGCGAGAAGGCCCTTGCGGACCCCCGTGCTAGGATTCCTGTTCATTTTGCGGTGCCTGCTGAGCATGCCTGCGATGCCTTCATGGTACGTGGGTCTGGTGTCTGGCAGGGCCTCTGGAGCCGAACGGAAGGCCTAGGTCGATGGCTGTACTTGACATTCTTCGCTACCCCGATCCCCGCCTGCATACCGTGGCCCGTCCGGTGGCGGTGGTGGACGACCGCATCCGACAACTGGTTGCCGACATGGCCGACACCATGTACGACGCACCGGGCATCGGCCTGGCGGCCACGCAGGTCAATGTGCATGAACAGGTCATCGTGATCGACCTGTCCGAAGACCGGAACGGGCTGCAGGTCTTCATCAACCCCGAGGTCATTGCGAGCTCTGAAGAAACCAGCGAGCGCGATGAGGGCTGCCTGTCGGTGCCGGGGATTTACGACACGGTCGAGAGACCCGCACGCATTCGGGTGCGTGCCCTGAACGCGCAGGGCGAGCCGTTTACCCTTGACGCCGAGGGCCTGCTTGCGGTGTGCATCCAGCACGAGATGGACCATCTGAAGGGTCGCGTGTTCGTGCAATACCTCTCGCGTCTGAAGCAGAGTCGCATTCGCACCAAAATGGTCAAAGCCGAAAAGGCAGACAAGGCTGAAAAATCCGACCGGACCGAGGCCTCGCAGCAGGCAAACCGGTCCGATCGCGAAACGGCCTGAAGCGCTCAGTCCATGCGCCTGATTTTTGCCGGCACGCCGGTTTTTGCCGAGCGCGCCCTGGCTGCCCTGCATGCCGCCGGGCATGAGATCGCACTGGTGCTGACCCGCCCCGACCAGCCTGCCCGACGCGGACAAAAGCTCACGGCGAGCCCGGTGAAGGTCTGGGCGCAGGCGCACGGGCTTCTGGTGGCCCAACCCCCCAGTCTGCGTGATGCTGCGGCGCAGGCTCTGGTGTCGGACGTGAAGGCCGACCTCATGGTCGTGGCTGCATATGGCCTCATCCTGCCTCAGCAGGTGCTCGATCTGCCTCGGTTGGGATGCCTGAACATCCATGCCTCCCTGCTGCCACGATGGCGCGGGGCTGCGCCCATTCAGCGCGCGATCGAGGCTGGCGATACCGAGACAGGCATCACCATCATGCAGATGGATGCCGGCCTTGATACCGGGGCGATGCGCCTGATCCAACGACTGCCGATCGGCGCTGAGGCCACTGGAGGTGAGATTCACGATGCTCTGGCCGATCTTGGCGGTGTGGCCATCGTGCAAGCCCTGCGCGACCTGCATAGCGGCCTCCTGCCCAGCGCGCCGCAGCCCCTTGAGGGCATTTCTTACGCCCGCAAGCTCACTCGCGACGATGGCCGGCTCGACTTCACCCTGCCTGCGCGAACGCTGGTCGATCGCATCCGGGCCTTCGACCCGGTGCCAGGCTGCACGGCAGCCCTGGCAGACAGGACCGGGCAGGGCGGGCAGGGAGGGCAGGGAGGACAGACAGGCCCGCTCAAGATCTGGAAGGCTCGCATGCATCAGCCAGACCCATCGGCTGAATCCTCTCGGGTCGAATCCAGCGGAGTTGAATCTCAAAGGCTTGATTCCCCTTTGCCGGGCACGGTTCTCCATGCTTCGGCGCGAGGGATCACGGTAGCCTGCGGACCCGATGGACGCGAAGCCATCGATCTGCTCGAACTGCAACGACCTGGCGGGCGCCGGCTGCCGGCACGTGAGTGGCTTGCCGGATGTCCTCTGGAGCCCGGCGATCGACTTGAATCCGGCGGGGCTGACCCCACATCACCCTGACCCATCGGATGACGATTCGTCACCCCGGGTTTTTTCTCAGCGGAGGCTGATGCAATGTTCAACTGGATGAAGACGGCCATGCTCATGGCGGGCATCACCGCATTGTTCATGGCACTGGGCGGTTCCATGGGGGGCCAGACGGGCATGCTGCTCGCGCTGGGCTTTGCGCTGCTGTCCAACTTCTTTGCCTACTGGTTCTCCGACAAGATGGTCTTGCGGATGTACAACGCCCGCGAGGTCGATGAAACCAGCGCGCCGCAGTTCTACGGCATGGTGAAAGAACTGGCTGAACGGGCGCAATTGCCCATGCCCCGGGTCTATCTCATTGATGAGGACGCGCCCAATGCCTTTGCCACCGGGCGTGATCCGGAGCATGCGGCAGTCGCGGCCACCACAGGCATCCTGCGCGTGCTGAATGCGCGTGAGTTGCGCGGTGTAATGGCGCACGAACTGGCGCATGTCAAGCATCGCGACATTCTGATCTCGACGATCTCGGCCACTATGGCGGGTGCGATTTCGGCCTTGGCCAATTTCGCAATGCTGTTCGGCGGACGCGACAGCGAGGGCCGGCCATCCAATCCGATCGCCTCGATTGCATTGGCCATTCTTGCGCCGATTGCAGGCATGCTCATCCAGATGGCGATCTCGCGTGCCAGGGAGTTCGAGGCCGACCGTCTGGGCGCCGAGATTGCGGGCGATCCCGAGGCGCTGGCCAGCGCACTCGACAAGATCCACCGTTTCGCCCAGGGCATTCCGCTCGAAGCCGCCGAGCGCAATCCGGCCACCGCCCAGATGATGATCATGAATCCGCTCTCGGGCGGAGGGCTTCGCGGTCTGTTCTCCACCCATCCGGCCACCGAAGATCGGGTCGCCCGTCTTATGGAGATGGCCGCGCAGAGGTCCGCGCGACCCAGCGGATTCGGGCGGTCCTGACCGGATTCAGGTCGGCCCGCTCCGCCTGATCCGACCTGAACTGATCTACCCTGATCTGACCCGCTTTGATACAGCCCGAACATTGGTGCCAGTGACCAGATGACATTGCAACGCGCCCCGCTTGGCGACGAGATGTTCGCCGCGGCGCGGGCCCTGGCCGCGGTCGAAGCTGGGCGGCGCCTGCCTGATGCGCTCGACGAGGTCTGTGCGAGTCTGCCTTTGGCCTCGCGCGGCCCAGCGCGCGACATGGCCTATCGGAGCGTGCGGGCCCTGGGCCTGCTGCGTGGTCTGAGCAGCCTGCTTAATGCCCGCCGACCCGACCCGCAGGTGCTGGCCCTGCAGTGGGTGGCGCTTGAACAGTTGCTTGCGGCCGATCGGGCGGATGCCATCGTGGTCGATCAGGCCGTGGGCGCGCTGCGGCGTGCCGGTCCGGGGCCCGGTGCCGCAGCCGGCTTTCTGAATGCCACCCTGCGCCGCTTCGGCCGCGAGCGTGAGGGCCTGCTGGCGCGTGCGCGCTCTGACCCTGAGGCTCGCCACAACCTGCCCCGATGGTGGATCGACGCTTTGCGCAAGGCCTGGCCTGATCGATGGGAAGCCATCATCGATGCCGGCAATACCCAGGCGCCGATGGTTCTGCGGGTCAATGAGCGGCGTATCCGGCGCGATGCGTTTCGCGCGCAGCTGCTTGCAGCCGGGATGGAGTCCCGTGTTCTCGGGCCACAGGCCCTTGCCCTGACCCATGCGCTGCCCGTGAATGCCATTCCGGGTTTCGATGAGGGCTGGTGGTCCGTGCAGGACGCCGGGGCCCAGATGAGCGCGCCTTTGCTGGGCGCCATTGACGGTGAGCGTGTACTCGATGCCTGCGCAGCCCCGGGTGGCAAGACCGGCCACCTGCTCGAGCGGGCGGCCATCCGCCTGACCGCGCTCGATATCGATCCGGCGCGTTGCCAACGCATCGAAGACAACCTGACCCGCCTGGGTCTGCTCG
>JBEELY010000056.1:0-8786 GCA_041167925.1 Pseudomonadota bacterium
GCCAACATGAAGCGGGTCACGCCCAAGCTGCAGCAGCTTCGCGAGCGCCATGGCAATGACCGGGTCAAGATGAACCAGGCCATGATGGAGCTCTATAAGACCGAAAAGATCAACCCCCTGGGCGGCTGCCTGCCGGTGGTAGTGCAGATCCCGGTGTTCATTGCGCTCTACTGGGTGCTGCTCGCCTCGGTTGAGATGCGCAATGCGCCCTGGCTGGGCTGGATTCAGGATCTGTCGGCACCCGATACCCTGTTTGGCACCATTCCCGGCATCGACATGCCGATTGGCTTGCTGCCCCTGCTCATGGCGGCCTCGATGATCATCCAGACCCGGCTCAACCCGACGCCCCCGGATCCCTTGCAGGCCAAGATGATGATGTGGATGCCCGTCATTTTCTCGGTCATGTTCTTCTTCTTCCCGGCCGGCTTGGTGCTGTATTGGCTGGTGAACAACCTGTTCTCGATCGCGCAGCAGTGGGTGATCACCCGTCGTATCGAAGGCAAACCGGTTTTTGGCAGGGCCTGACGGATCTGCTCCGGCGGGTCGCCTTGGCCTGCCGGTGCGTGAAGCTTCAGTCATGAAGGCGCAGGATTGAACTTTCAGCAGCTTCGGTCTTTTCGCGAAACGGTACGTCGCGGTCTGAATCTGACCGCGGCGGCCGAGGTGCTGCATACCTCGCAGCCGGCTTTATCCAAGCAGATTCGCGAGCTGGAAGACGAGCTTGGCGTGCAGCTTTTTGTGCGTCATGGCAAGCGCTACACGGCGCTCACCGAGGCCGGCGAGCGCATCCTCGCGCATGCCAGCCGCGTGGTGGATGAAGCCGATGCGTTGCGCAAGGCCAGCGCCGAATATGGCAAGGGCCATGCGGGCACGCTCTCGATTGCGGCTACGCACACCCAGGCGCGTTATGTGCTGCCTGCCGTGCTGGCCCGCTTTCGTGAGGAGTTTCCGGGCATGCAGTACAAGCTGCTGCAGGGCAACCCGGAGCAGGTGGCCGAGTATGTGGTGCATGGTGATGCGACCTTCGGGCTGGCCACCGAAACCCTCGATGACCATCCCTCACTGGATACGCGGCCTGCTTATGCCTGGAGGCATTGCGTGATCGTGCCGCCTTCGCATGCCTTTGCTGCTCCTGGGGCACCCGCCTTGAGTATCGAAGCTTTGGCTGATGAGCCGCTCATCACTTACACCGCCCAGTTTGCGGGGCGGCGTGGCATTGATGCCGCCTTTGCTTCTCAGGGTCGCTCGCCGAATGTTGTGCTCGAGGCCATTGATTCCGATGTGATCAAGGCCTATGTGGAGCTTGGTTTTGGCGTGGGCGTGATTGCCGATGTGGCGGTGGATCCGGCGCGCGATACCGGCATCGTGCGCATTTCGGCTGAGGGTCTGTTTCCTGAAAAAACCGCGCGCATCGCCTCGCGTATCGGCATGCCTCTGCTGCCTTTCGAGCGTCGCTTCGTGCAGCTCGTGCGCGAGTTTCGCCAGCAGCAAGCGGGCTGATTTTTAGGTGAACGACACCATTGCGGCCATTGCCACGGCGGCCGGACGCGGCGGCATTGGCGTGGTGCGGGTGTCGGGGCCGCGGGCAGCGCAGGTGATGCAGGCGGTGTGCGGTCGGGCTCTGGTGCCTCGCATGGCCACCCTGGTGCCGTTTCTCGATGCGCAGGGCGAGGCGATCGATACCGGACTGGCGCTGTGGTTCGTGGCGCCTCATTCGTATACCGGCGAAGACGTGCTGGAACTTCAGGGCCATGGCGGGCCGGTCGTCATGCAAATGCTGTTGGAACGGGTGCTGTCGGTGGAGTCGGGTTCGGGTCTGGCATCGGACAAGGTCTCGCAACCTGAGCCGATGGCCGGTGTGCGGCTTGCCCGTCCTGGAGAGTTCACCGAACGCGCCTTTCTGAACGACCGCATGGATCTGGCGCAGGCCGAAGCGGTCGCTGATCTCATTGATGCGAGTTCGGCTCAGGCCGCGCGTAGTGCCTCGCGGTCTTTGTCGGGCGTGTTCTCGCAGCAGGTGCATGGTTTGGTGGATCAGCTGATCGAGTTGCGCATGCTGGTTGAAGCGACTCTCGATTTTCCTGAAGAAGAAATCGATTTTCTGGAGCGATCGGATGCGCGCGGACGGCTCGCTGCCGTGCGTGAATCGCTCGAGACCCTGATGGCGCAAGCCCGCCAGGGCGCCCTGCTGCGCGAGGGCCTGCATGTGGTGCTGGCCGGTGCGCCCAATGTGGGCAAGAGCAGCCTGCTCAATGCGCTGGCAGGTGCGGAGGTGGCCATCGTGACACCGGTGGCGGGCACCACGCGAGACCGCATCGAGCAGGCGATCCAGATTGAGGGCGTGCCACTGGTGGTGGTGGATACGGCGGGGTTGCGCGAGACCTCGGATGAGGTGGAGCGTATCGGCATCGAGCGCACCTGGCAGGCGGTGGCCAGGGCTGATGTGGTGTTGTTGCTCGAGGAGGCTGAGCGGCCAGAGGGCTCCGCGCAGTCAGAAGCCGAGTTGCGGGGCGATACCCAAGCTCATGGGCGGATGGATGACCCAGCCTATGGACGCGTTGATCCACCCGCACTAGACGCGACGCTTCGAGCCCGCCTGCCCGAAGGCGCGCCGGTGCTGCGGGTTCTGAACAAGATCGACCTAGCCGGACTGTCGCCCAAGGCGACCGAAGATACGGTATGGATCTCGGCCCGCACGGGTGCTGGCCTGGACCTGCTCCGCGCGGTGCTTCTGCGCCTGGCGGGCTGGACGGGCGCGGGCGAGGGTCAGTTCATGGCTCGCGAGCGGCATCTGCAGGCCCTTCGCGAGGCGAGGTCCCATTTGAATGTTGCCCATGACCATGCCCGGCGCCGCGATGAGGTGCTCGACCTGTTTGCCGAAGAACTCAGGCTCGCCCAGGAGGCGCTGAACCGCATCACTGGTGAGTTTGGCGCCGATGACCTGCTGGGCGTGATTTTTGGGCGGTTCTGTATCGGGAAGTAGCAGGGGTTCCCATAGACTCCAGGGTGTTCCAGGCCTGCGCCGCCAACAACGCGTCGATCTTGGCCCGGACGAAGGCTTCTTTGGTCATGTGCTCCCCTGTGGAGAGTCCTCGCCCGGCCCGGTGTCGTTGAAGAGGGCGATGTAGGGTGCGTAGCGAAAGCGCCTGTTGCGCGCGTAGCCCGTCATCTCGCTGAGCACGTTCAGCTTCGTCAGGCGGGAGACCAGACCGTTGGCCGCGGCATAGGTGGTACCGGTCAGTTTCTGAATATCGCTGACCGAGACGATCGGACGGTCGAAAAGCGATTCGAGTACCTTGTGGCCGTTGCCGGCGGCGCGACCGAGCTGTTCGTTGATCGCCGTGCGATGCTGTTCCCGCAGTTGGAGAATGCGCCGGGCCGTCTCTGCGGCCTCGCCAGCCACCGAAATAACGCCCTTCAGGAAGAAGGCGAGCCAGGCCTCCCATGTGCCATGGTCGCGCACAGCCTGCAGGTGCTCGTAGTACGACTGGCGGTGTTGCTTGAAGTAATGCGACAGGTACAGTACAGGCTTGTGAAGCACGCCCGCCTCGGTCAGCAGGAAGGTGATCAGCAGCCGCCCGACCCGGCCATTGCCGTCGAGGAATGGATGGATGGTCTCGAACCGCACATGGGCCAGCGCGATCTTCACCAGCGGTGGCAGTGATTCGTCCCCATGCAGGAACTTCTCCAGGTCACCCAGCGCTTGCGGAACGGCATGATGCGGCGGGGGTACGAAGGCCGCCGTATTCAGCGTGCAGCCTGCAGGGCCGATCCAGTTCTGGGTGGTCCGCAGTTCGCCAGGCTGCAGCCGTCCACCGCGCACGCCACGCATTAGTTCAGCGTGAATCTCACGGATCAGCCGCACCGAGACGGGTAGGTCTGGAAGCCGCGCGAGGCCGTGGTTCATCGCCCGCACGTAGTTGATCACCTCGTCCACATCACGAGGCACGTGCTCGTCGAAGAGCTGCGCTTCAGCCGACAGCAGATCCTGTAGCGAGCTCTGCGTGCCTTCGATCTGGCTGGAGAGAACCGCCTCCTTGCGCACGTACATGAAGACGAAGAGGTCCGCGTTCGGCAGCGTCAGCACGGAGCCGTCCAGCCGCCCCATCGCGCGGTCAGCCGCCGACAGCAGTGCGGTCAGCTCTCCCGTCAGGTCGATTGCGGGCTGTGGCGGCAGCGGCGCAGGCATGAAGGCGCGGTACCCCGTTGGCTGGGAGATGTACCGTCCTGCTCGCGTCGATGACTCCGGACTGGTGGCCATCCGTATTGCTGCCTTTCACATGGGGCCAAAGCGAGCCCATATGATAGTCTGCGTTTAACAAGGGGGGAAGACGCGCCCTTTTCAGCCCATGGGCCATTCGACCCGCACGACGTTCCGTGCATCATCGGCCGAGCGACGGAATTCAACGCTGCCGCCCATTCGCAACGCCACGCGTTGCACCACAGCCAAGCCCAGGCCCAGACCCGGATGTCTGCGGCTCGCATCGCCACGCGCGAAGGCTTGCAGCATCGCCTGCTGGCTTTCTGGCGCGATGCCGGGGCCGCAGTCCTCGACCTCGATGCCTATCCTTTGACCTGCCGTGCCCACGGTCAACCGCACGGGCGGCTGACCGTGGGTGAATGCGTTGTCGAGCAGGTTGCCGATCACGCGCTCGATCAGCACCGCGCTGACATGAGGCGCCAAGAGCGACCCCGGGGCTTCGACCGATAGCTCGGTCGCGGCGCGCTGCTGCTGCGCCGCCACGTTGCGTGCCACGACGGCCACGTCCACGGTCTCGTCCAGGGGCAGTTCGCCGCTGCGTACATGGTCGAGAAAGTTTCCGACGAGTCGATCTGCCTGCAGCGCGTTGCGCACGATGGCGTCGCGCCTTGGTGCGATGCCATCGCCATCGGGCAACAGCTCGGCAGCCAAGAGGATGCGTCCGAGCGGGCTACGAAGGTCGTGCGACACGCCTGCGAGCAACAACGCCCGTTCGCGCTCCTGTTGGTCAAGCGACTCGCGCAGCTTGCGCCAGGCTTGGTCGATTGCCTGGACTTCAGCGCTGGCATGGGGCAGCGGACCGCCTGAGGCGTCGTTTGCGGCGATGCGCTCGCGCAGGATTTCGAGCGGCTGTGCCAGGCGATGTGCAATCAGAGCGCTGGCTCCGATTGCCAGACCGAACAGCAGTAGCGTCGCGACCAGGAAGCGCTCGGGCAGGTCTTCTTCGACGATGCCGCTCTCGAAGCCAACCCAACGCACTGCGCCGTCGTCGCCCCGTAGTGCCAGCCAAAGCGTCGCCGCGTTCTCCAGAGCTTCCCTTTGGCGGGTGAAGACCAGGTCTTCGACCGGCAGTCCCGCCTTCACCAGTGTTTCATGGATGATCGCCCGGCGAGGTGTCAGTGATGCAATCCCGAACACGTCTTCCGGACGCTGGTCTGAAGCACGCAGCGGCCCGGGCGCAGCGTCGCGTGCCGTATCGATCGGTGCGCCGCGAGCCAGGAGCTGCAAGGAGGGTGCCCAGAGCGAGGTGACGAGCTGCGCGACGGTACGGTTGCGCTCGGCGTAGAACACCATTGCGAGCACTGCGGTGAGCACGATCGACAGGGCGACCTGCGCTGCGAGCAGGCGCGCGAACAGGCTGCGGTTGCGGGCCATCGGGCGGGTGCGCTATCGCCCGCCGGCACCGCCGCCGCGCGCTACGAAGACATAGCCTTCGCCTCGCACGGTGTCGATCCACTCGGCGCCAGGACTGGCATCGCGTAGCTTGCGCCGAAGCCGCGCGATCTGCACATCCACCGTGCGCTCCTGCGGCTGGTAGCCGCCCACTTGCACCGCCTCGGAGAGCGCCTCGCGTGCATGCGGGATGCCAGGCTGCTTAGCCAGCGCGACCAGTAACTTGAATTCGACGCTGGTGAGCGCCAACGCACCGCCACTGGCGGTGACTTCGCGCTTGAGGGTATCGATCGATAGTCCCGGAAAACGCAGCACGGTGCTGTTTGTGCCATTCGTTGCCGCGCGGCGCAGCAATGCACGCACGCGTGCCACCAACTCGCGCGGCTCAAAGGGCTTGGGCAGATAGTCGTCGGCACCGATCTCCAGGCCCAGCACGCGATCCATCGGGTCGCCGCGTGCGGTGAGCATCACCAAGCCGAGGCTGGGATAAGCCGCACGCCAGCGTCGCGCGAGGTCGAAGCCATTGCCGTCAGGCAGCATCACGTCGAGCAGGACGACGTCCGGTTGGCGTGCCACCACGGCAAGTTCGCCGTCGCCTGCAGTCGGTACGGTGTGCGTCGACCAGCCCTCGCGTGCCAGCAACTCAACGAGCATGGCGGACAGCTCGTGGTCGTCGTCTACGATCAGGATCAGCGGTGGTATCGGCGACATGGCCTGCAGCGTACGAGTAGGACACGGCCTCAGGGCCGATGTGACAGCACTGTAGCAATTCGTCGTGATTCGTCAGCGCGTCGCGTGGCTGGACGGGGTTCAATATCGACATGCACCGCATGTCGGTGCGTGTGCAATTCCACCATCTCCGCAGGGGTTCACCATGGATGAATTCGGCCTCAGTCATCTCGCGGCGTCAGACCTGAAGTTCTGGCTTGGCGGTTTGATCTTCGCGCTTCTGGGAATCGCTGCCGTCGAAGGCATCGTCATGTCGCGCCGTGCTCCCGGCGGCTACGATTGGCGTGCCTTCGCGTCGTCGATCGGTGATGCCGTGGGTCGGCGTATTACCGAATCGGTATCCACTGCGCTCGGGCTCATGTTCGCGATTCCCCTGATCACCTGGGTCTACCAGCACCGCCTGTTCACGATCGCCATGGATACGTGGTGGGCCTTCGTGCTGTTGTTCATCGGCCAGGAGTTCTGCTACTACTGGTACCACCGCTGCGGGCACCGCGTGCGCTGGTTCTGGGCGACGCATTCGGTGCACCACACGCCGAACCAACTGACGCTGGCCACCGCAGTTCGGCTGGGCTGGACGGGCAAGATCACCGGCACGGCGCTGTTTTTCTCGCCCTTGCTGTTGCTCGGCTTTTCGCCTCTGGCGGTGACACTCGCCACGACGGTCAATCTGGTTTATCAATTCTGGCTGCACACCACCTGGATTCCGAAGCTGGGCAAGACGTTCGAACGCTGGTTCAACTCGCCCTCGAACCACCGAGTGCATCACGGCAGCAACCCGGAGTATCTGGACTGCAACTACGGCGGCGTGCTGATGGTCTTCGACCGCCTGTTCGGCACCTACGTGGAAGAGCGCGCCGACGTGCCACCGAGGTATGGCCTGTCTACGCCACTGCTGACCTACAACCCGCTGCGCATCGCCTTCCATGAATGGATCAATCTGGCCCGTGACCTGCGTGACGCACGCGGCGCCAGGGACGTTTGGCGCGCATTGTTCGCGCCGCCGGGCGCCAGCAAGCATGCTGCGAACGGCGAGGGATCGAAGACTTCGACACCTCACTCCGAAACGCTGGGCGAAGGGCCTGCCTGACCGCGATTGAGTCAACAAGGAGCCTGCCCCATGCGAAGGAGTTCCAAGACGTTCAGATCTTTGATGGTCACCGTTGTGGCTATCGTGGCGTTCGTTCTGTCCACTTCGGCCAATGCCAACCCGCAGCGCGTGCTGGTTCAGGCCCATTTCAAGGCGGCTGATGCAGACAGCAACGGGCAGCTCAATGAGGCCGAGTTCAAGACGTTCATCGATCTCAATGCGGACCATAAGCTCGGCCGAGCTTCCAGCGTCCGACGCTTCGGGCTGTACACACAGGCCTTCAGAAAGGCCGATGCGAATGGGGATGGCGTCGTGTCGAGAGAAGAAATCGCAGCACAAGTGCGACCGTAGTGAGCTCGCCCGCCGACGGCCACCTGCTTCGAGTCGCTCGCGGAGGGTCAGTATCGCCTGACATGGACGATCGCGTCTGCCCTGCTCCGCAGAAGCGTCCCTTGCTTCAGATCAAGTTCACAGGCGAACCGACCCTGAAACTCATGCCGCACAGATCCGCCTTAAAGCCGGGAAGGCCAAGGCACGCACGCTGAATCGCCTGACTGGATGCGCTGGTCGCTTCCTGATGGGAAGGACCGCCGATGAAGACCCTGTACCTGCTGCGCCATGCCAAGTCGAGTTGGGACGATCCCTCCTTGCTCGACCGCGATCGACCGCTGGATGCCCGCGGTGAGCACGATGCGGCGAAGATGGGTAAGCGCTGCTTGCAGGCGAACAGGAAGCCGGACTTGATCCTGTCGAGCCCGGCGACGCGCGCCATGGACACGGCGAAGGTTGTTGCGCAAAGCCTGAACTACAAAGCCAGGGACATCTCGATCGACGACCGGCTCTATGCCGCGACGAAGGCCACGCTGATCGCGGTCATCGAAACCCTGGACGACACCCTGGACCGGGTGATGCTGGTCGGTCACAACCCGGGTCTCGCAGAGCTGGCACATCACTTCGACAGCAGCATCACCTTGATGAAAACCTGCGCCCTCGCAGAATTCAGATTCGAGAGCGCATCGTGGGCCGGCCTCGGACAAGTCAGGCCTGTGCACACGGCATTCGACACCCCGAAGAACGGCCGCTGCCACTTCATGCATGGCATGCATGGAAAAGAGGTTTAAGGGTGCGGGGCCGATGATCTTGTGCTCGCGAATGAGCATCGAGGCAGGTTTTCAGGCCATCTTGGGCGGCTGCATTACACAGATCCAGGACAACGCGATCGGTGTCGTACGAGGCGCAGATTCCGAGAGCATTCATCAGATGCGGGTGGGGTTACGACAGCTGCGTTCTGCACTAGGGCTGTTCGCCCGATGG
>JBEELY010000183.1:0-5589 GCA_041167925.1 Pseudomonadota bacterium
TTCGGACTCCAGCACCTGCAATCGTGCGCCGAGCTGGATGAGTTCGATCGCACGCTGGATCTGGCGGTTCTCGGCAAGCAGGCTGCGGGTGGCCATGTCAGACCGCCTCGGCAAAGTTGCCAGCCATCACGATGCTGGCATGCAGCCGCGAGGCATTGGCCTCCAGTCCTTGCGGTGAGCGGCGGCCGTGTTCCGCGAGCAGCGACCACACCATCTCATCGTCAAACCTGAAGCGGCAAAGCAATTGGTTGCCAGTGGCGATCTTGAGCATCTGCGAGGGTGAGAGTCCGGCCAGGATTTCGGCAACGGGCTCCGAGACGCCGAGCGAGAACATGGCATGTGCCTTGTCTGCCCGCACCATGCTCTGAGCGAGCATGAGGTAGGACAGGTTGAGTTCTCGAATTTCGCTGATCCAGCGCTTGTCGGTGATCTGGTCCATGGTGTCGATTCCCTCCCGGGTGACTGAGTGCACAGCAATGCCGCGTTGAGATGCATTGTGGTCAAGCTCCCATGCCTCGAATATCGGGGCTTGACTGTGCTCGAACTCAGGGCAGCGCTGACATGCCGTCAGGCTTTTCCGACAGGATCGACACCAACGGTCGTTCCCCCTGGACGAACGGACTTGCCCCTCGAAAAATCGCCCTAAAGCCCGAAGCGAATTCGCCCGATAACTGATTCATCGGGAGCGATCCCGCGGCCAGCCGGACTCCTCCGGTGCGGCATACGTCGACCGGAACCCCTTTCAAGGAGCGTCACCATGCAAGTCATCAACACCAACATCATGTCCCTCAATGCGCAGCGCAACGCGTCTGCCAACAACAGCGCGCTCTCCACCGCAGTGCAGCGCCTGTCGAGCGGACTGCGTGTCAACTCCGCCAAGGACGACGCCGCCGGCCTGGCCATCGCCAACCGCATGACCGCCCAGTCGCGTGGCATGAACGTCGCAATCCGCAACGCCAATGACGGCATCTCGCTGGCGCAGACTGCCGAGGGCTCACTGGGTAAAGTGACCGACATGCTCCAGCGCATGCGCGAACTGGCCGTACAGGCAGCCAACGACACCAACGGCTCAAGCGATCGCACCAGCCTGAACGAGGAGTTCTCGCAGCTCAAGGCCGAGATCGACCGGACCTTCGATGCCACCAAGTTCAATGGCACCTCCATCCTGAATACCGCAGCCACCCTGAACTTCCAGATTGGTGCAAGCAATGTCGCTGCCGACAAGCTGGCCATCACCACTTCCGATCTGTCGGCCGGCACCGGCATGGCCGCCGTTGCCGCCGGCAGCATCTCTTCGCTGAGCACGGCGCAAACCGCAATCGATAACATTGACACCGCACTGACCGAGGTCAACTCGGCCCGCGCCACCTTCGGCGCCATGCAGAATCGCTTCGAGTCAGTGATCAGCAACCTGCAGGTCTCCGTTGAGAACACCGAAGCCTCGCGCGGGCGGATCCTGGATGCAGACTTCGCTGCAGAAACAGCGGCACTGACCCGCGCACAGATCCTGCAACAGGCAGGCACCGCGATGCTGGCTCAGGCCAATGCGGCTCCGCAGAGCGTGCTGTCCCTGCTGCGCGGCTAAGCGAAGCGCCAGGCCAGAACCGGGTCGAGGCTTACACCTCGACCCACCGCGGGGTGCCCCTCCTGTCGATCGACAGTCGGCGCCCCGCGTGCATTGAAGGTCAGCCCCGAAAACAGCCCGGAAAACCCGCCCCTTTTTTCTCGATCAGTCATGAACTCCCGCCGGCAAGCTCTGCCCCATGCGATCCCCGAGAAGGGATCGGATCGGCAGCACTGCCTTCAGATTTCGGGAGAAGCCCATGGCTCAGGTCATCAATACCAACATCGTCTCACTCAACGCGCAACGCAACCTCAACGCCAGCCAGTCGACGCTGGGCACTGCGATCCAGCGTCTGTCCAGTGGCCTTCGGGTCAATTCGGCCAAGGACGATGCTGCGGGCCTCGCGATCGCAAGCCGCATGGATGGTCAGACGCGGGGCATGAATATCGCCATTCGCAATGCCAACGATGGCATCTCGCTGGCGCAAACCGCAGAGGGCTCGCTTGGCAAGATCACCGACATGCTGCAGCGCATGCGGGAGCTGGCGGTACAGGCGGCCAACGACACCAATGGAACTTCGGACCGGACCAGTCTGAATCAGGAGTTCTCCCAGCTCAAAGCCGAAATCGATCGAACCTTCGATGCGACCAAGTTCAATGGCACGCAGATTCTGGGTGCAGCCGCAACGCTGAACTTCCAGATCGGCGCCAGCAATGTCGCCGAGGACAAGCTCTCGATCGTGACTTCCGATCTGTCGGCGGGCACCGGAATCACCAGTATTGCCGCGGGCGATATCACCTCGCTAAACACGGCCCAGTCTGCGATTACCAACATCGACGCGGCGCTCACCGAGATCAACAGCGCCAGAGCGACCTTCGGTGCGGTTCAAAACCGATTCGAGTCGGTGATTGCCAATCTGCAGGTTGCTTCAGAAAACACTGCGGCCGCGCGCAGCAGGATCATGGACGCCGATTTTGCTGCCGAAACCGCTGCCCTCACCCGCTCGCAGATTCTGCAGCAGGCCGGAACAGCAATGCTTGCTCAGGCCAATCAGGTGCCTCAGCAGGTGCTCGCGCTACTGCCGCGCTGACCCCGGCGCACTGGCTCGCTACGCCCGTATGCGTTGACGGGCGCGTTCGCTTTCGTTTTTCGCAGGCCGCGCCTGGATGCTCCCGGCTCGCGGCCTCTCGCGTTTCCTCGTGGTTAGCGGCTTTTTTCTTTTTGATTCAGACTCGATCCCGCGTTGTGGCCCTTTCACCCGAACGGACCGTCTCCAGAAGGAGCTCCACCATGGCCTCTCCCATTACTTCCTCCGGCGTGATTGATGTCCAGAGCATCGTCAGCGCTCTGGTGAAAGCGGAATTCACTCCACTCACCAAGCTGCAGTCGGACGCCAAAAAGATCGACGTCAGGATCTCGGCCTACGGGAAGATCCAGAGCGCCCTGGCTGCCTTTCGGGATTCGGCGGCCACCCTGTCGAGAAGCAGCGCCTGGCAGAGCGTCAAAGGCAGCTCGAGCAGCACCGCCGTCGAGATCACCGCCCGCGCGGGTGCCGCAGCAACGCAGATGGCAATTGAGGTGCAACAGCTCGCGGCTTCGCAGACCCTGACCAGCGGGTCCTTCGCCAGTGGAGATGCCGTCGTTGGCGGCGGTACGTTCAGTATCCAGCTGGGAACGCGACCTTCGGGCAATGCCAGCTTCACGCCTGATGCGGCACGACCCGCGGTTTCGGTGTCCGTTGCGGCCAATGCCACTCTGGCGCAGGTGCGCGATGCCATCAATGCCACGGATGCCGGCGTGCGCGCGTCCATCGTCAAAGATGGCGATCAGGTCAGACTGTTCCTGACCGGTACATCGGAAGGTGCGAATCAGGCCTTCGACATCGGTGTGACCGATGACGATGGCAACAATACCGATGTCTCCGGACTGTCAGCCTTGGCCTACGACGCAGCGGCCGGCGCCGGAACGGGCAGGAACATGACCCAGGCCCGCGGCGCTGCCGATGCTCAGTACACCCTTGATGGCGTGGCACTGACCGCACGTAGCAACCGCATCTCCGATGCCATCGACGGAGTGGACCTGGTCTTGCGTCAGGTCACAAGCACTGCAGCGCAGCTCGATGTCAGCATTGATCCTGACGCCATGCAGGCCGGTCTGCAGAAATTTGTCGATGCGTACAACGCCCTCAATTCGCTCATGGCCGAGCAAACCCGATTTGATGCCGCCACCCGCACCGCGGGTGCGCTGCAGGGCGACAGCTCTGCGGTGGGCATGCTCAATCAGATCCGCTCTGCACTCAGCGGTGCGGTCAGCGGGGCCAGTCTTGGTCGTCTTTCGGATGCGGGCATCAGCCTTCAGCGCGATGGCTCCCTCAGCCTCAATGCATCGAGATTCAAGGACGCAGCGGCCGATCCCGAAAACCTCCAGGCGCTTTTTTCGGCCGCAGGCACGTCCGAAGCGACCAAGGGCCTCATGGTTCGTCTGCGTGAGCTCGGCGATGGGCTGCTCTCTGCCGGTGGCACGGTCAGCAACAGCACCGCCACCTGGGAGGCCCGCAAGGCCAGTCTGCTCAAACGGCAGGAGTCCTTTCAGGTCCGACTAGACAACCTTGAAAAGCGCCTGTTGGCCCAATACACCCGACTGGATGCCAGTCTGGTCGCAGCCCAGTCTGCGGGCGCCCAGCTGCAAAGCGCGCTGGCCGGCCTGCCGCGACTCGGCTGACGATTCTCCCCGGACACCTTGCCGTTTTTTTCCGACAATCGGTCTCAAGACCAGCGATACAACGCCGTTAACAAGAACATCAGCCCTCGCCCACGGTGACGCCATGTTCGGATCCCCTGCCCGCCTTGCCAATGCCTACGGTGCTCTCGCCGTTGAAACCGCCGCTCTTGGCGCAGATCGTCATCAGCTGATCGGCATGCTGCTTGCTGGCGTCCAGACCTACATCGGCCAGGCCCGTCAGGCCGTCCGTCAGAATCACATCGCCCAGAGGGCAGAAGTCTCGAACAAGGCCATTCGGATCATCAATGAAGGCCTGGTCTGCGCGCTCGATCGCAGGGCAGGCGGCCAGATTGCGGCCTCTCTCTTCGAGATCTACGACTACTGTCAGCGCAGGTTGTTGCATGCCCAGCTGCATGGCGATGACGCTGCCTATGCCGAGGTCTCAGGTCTGATCAGCGAAATTCAGGAAGGCTGGCGCGGTATCGGCCAGACCCATCGACCTGTTTCAAGCGTCCGTGCAGCCTGAAAGCCCATGCTGATGCAGACCATGCAAATTGAAGACCTGCTCGAGGTCGTGCAAGCCATCGAAGCCTGCACCGGCCGGATGCTTCAGGCCGCCCGCGAAAACGATGCGGCCGCGCTTGCGCAGGCCCGCGTGCGTTGCGATCGTCTGATCGAGATCCTGCGCGCAGCCGGTCCCTCAGACCATTGGCCCAAGGAACTGCGCCATGCCCGGTTGCGCCTGATGGGGCGCATCCTGCAAAACGAGGCCGCCCTGCGCAGGATCAACTGCCCCGATGCAGCTCAAGGCGATGCCCTGGTCACCGGAGCCACATGACATTACCCCTGATCCCCGAGTCCAGTGCGCAGGCGCAGGTCGAATTCTCTGTCGATAGCGCCCTGGAGCGTCAGCAACTGCTGCGCATGATCGCAGCAGACCGCGATCAGATCAGCCTTTATCTCAATGATGGATCGGGGCGCGTATTAGCCTGCACCCTGATGCCAATAGGCACCGACAATGATCCGGGCAGCAGCGTTCTCGGCCTTGTGCTTTCGGTCGCACCCGCTGCCGAACTTCTTCGGCGCCTGCCTCTTTCGGCCACCGCAGTCACCTTGCATCGCGATGTTAAGGTGCAGTTCAATCTGCTGCTTGAGGCAGATGCCCTGAACCCCGAACTGCTTAAAGCCGGCTTTCCGGACGCGCTCTGGTACTTCCAGCGCCGCCAGACGTTCAGGGTCGCTCCGCGACCAGCCTCACCTGTGAAGCTGCAGGTACGCTATCCAGCACTCACGGATTCGCCCCG
>JBEELY010000169.1:0-2887 GCA_041167925.1 Pseudomonadota bacterium
ACTTGCTTGCGGAACTCGGGCCTGGCCTTGGAGTAGGCCTCGAGCGTCATGAGGGAGTCGCGGCGGATATGGGTCATGGCAGAGGTCATGGTGAATTCAGGCGAGAGTCAGAGCAACAGTCAACAGGAAGGGAAAAAAGGAAAAAACAGAAGGGGCCTTGGGGCCGTGCGCAGCACAGCCCCACTGCGGCATCAGTCTGGCAGCCCGTAGGCCATGCGCAACAGGCTGATGGGATGGGCGAGCTTGTCGTCGCCTTTGCCCTTCATGCCCTGCACGATGTGGTGACCCGCCAGCTGGCAATCAGAGGCTATCCAGTCGGGCTCGCCCTGTGGATGCTCGGCCATCTGTCGAAAGACCGGTCGACCGATCTTCATTGCGGTCTCGTGAAACTCCTTCTTCACGCCCCAGGTACCGGCATGGCCCGAGCAACGCTCGACCGTATTGACCGAGGTGCCAGGGATCATGGAGAGCAACTCACGGGTCTTCTGGCCGATGTTCTGTACCCGCAGGTGGCAGGCGACGTGGTACGAGACTTTGCCAAGTTCGCCCGAGAAATCGCTGCGCAGCAGACCATCCTTATGGCGTGCCACCAGATATTCGAAGGGATCGAACATGGCCGCCTTGACGGCCTGAACGTCGGCGTCGTCCGGGAACATCAGCGGGAGTTCCTGCTTGAACATCAGGCCGCAGGAAGGAATCGGCGCCACGATCGCGTAGCCCTGGCGCGCGAGGGCAGCCAGCTTGGGGATGTTGGCGTCCTTGAGTGCAGCCACGCCCTCCAGGTCACCGAGTTCGAGCTTGGGCATGCCGCAGCAGGCTTCCTTGTCGACCCGTACCCAGGGAATGGCGTTGTGGTCGAGCACCTTCAGCAGGTCATGACCGATGCCGGGCTCGTTGTAATTGATATAGCAAGTGGCAAAGACGGCCACCTTGCCCGGAGTCCGTTGGCCGTCGCGTACCGGATGCGCCGGCGAGGTGGCAGCGGTTTTGGCGAAGGTGCTTGAGGTGAACTCCGGAACCCAGGCATCGTGATGCACGCCGAGTTTGTCCTCAAGCACTTTACGGAAGCCCTCGGATTTATTGAGGGCATTGACCACCTTCACCACCACCGGAATACCGGCGAGCTTGCCGTTGCGGTCGGTGGAAGCCAGCGTGGTGTCTCGGAATTTGGTGGGCGTGCCCTGCTTGAACTGGATCGCCTTGCCGCGCAGCATGAGGTGCGGGAAGTCAAGGTTCCAGGGGTGCGGGGGCACGTAAGGGCATTTGGTGAGGTAGCAGACGTCGCACAAGTAACACTGGTCGACCACCTTCCAGTAATCCTTGCGGTCCACACCGTCGACCTCGCCGGTCGCGCTCTCGTCGACCAGGTCGAATAGCGTCGGAAAGGAATTGCACAGACTGACGCAACGACGGCAGCCATGGCAGATGTCGAACACCCGCTCCATTTCGTCGAGTGTTGCCTTTTCATCGTAGAAAGCCGGGTTTTTCCAGTCAATCGGGTGACGGGTCGGGGCTTCAAGCGAACCTTCGCGTACGGTCATGGCAGAGGAGGGGAGTGAGGCGCTAAGCGCTTAAAAACAAAGGGAGCCAAGAAGCTCCCCGCCAGGTCCCGTACCGAGGGCGATTTCTCGCCCGTCGGGACGGTGTCACCAGATCTGCGTGAGCAGAATCAGGCGGCCAGGCTCTCGAGGGCCTTGGCGAACTTGTTCGCATGCGAACGCTCGGCCTTGGCCAGGGTCTCGAACCAGTCGGCGATCTCGTCGAAACCCTCGTCGCGGGCGGTCTTGGCCATGCCCGGGTACATGTCGGTGTACTCGTGGGTTTCGCCGGCGACTGCGGCCTTCAGGTTGTTGGCCGACGAGCCGATGGGCATGTCGGTGGCCGGATCGCCCACTTCGGCGAGGTAGTCGAGGTGGCCGTGCGCATGGCCGGTCTCGCCTTCGGCGGTCGAGCGGAACAGCGCGGCCACTTCCGGATTGCCTTCGACGTCGGCTTTGTTTGCGAAGTACAGGTAGCGGCGGTTGGCCTGGCTTTCACCGGCGAACGCAGCCTTCAGATTGTCGTGGGTCTTGGTGCCTTTGAGTGCGGGCATCGTGATCTCCGTAGCGCGCCATGAAGCGCGGGGTGGGTGATTCGGAATTGTCCTGAACAACGGACGGACGAATTGTAGGGGTGGCCCTCAAGCAAAAGCCAATTGATCATGGATATCCCTTCAATTGATTCGGTCTATTGCCGTCGGAGGTTTTCCATGATCGGGGTAGGGAGGTGGCCCGCTGTAAATCCAGACCACGACGCGGAGTCCGCCGCCCTGCGGCAAGGACAGGCGCAGATCGCCCCCATGCCTGCGGGCGAGTTGGCGCACGATGGCCAGCCCCAGTCCACTGCCTTGCGCCCCGCTCCGGGCAGCGTCCCCTCGTTCGAAGGGCCTGGTCAGGCGCTCGAGATCATGCGATCCGACGCCAGGGCCCCGGTCTCGCACCTCCAGCAGGAGGACATTTTCTTGCTTTTGGGCCCGCAATGAGACCCAGGCGTTGTGTGCCTCATCGGCGCCATGATGCACCGCGTTTAGCAGCAGGTTGTGAAGAATGCGCTCAAGCGTTGACCTGGGGCCGCACCACTGCAAACCGGGGTCGATCTGCAGTTCAATCGAAGGGACAGGCCATTCGGCGGGTCGAGGCAGCCGGGCCACGATCTCGGGAATCACTTCAGTCAACTCCAACGCGTCCCATGGACCCAGGGGCTGAGGTTTCGCGAACTCGATGAACTGACCGATGCGTTCCTCGACAAGCCCAAGGTCCTGTTCAAGTGCGGCTCGGGTGGTCTCGGGGAGCGGTGCCATCTCGATTTCGAGGCGGACTCGGGTGAGGGGGGTCCGCAGATCATGCGA
>JBEELY010000337.1:0-4905 GCA_041167925.1 Pseudomonadota bacterium
GAATTTCTTCGAGCGTCGAGTGACCGAGTACCAGACCGGCGGCGCGCTGAGCTGGGATTGAAGATCAGGAACGATTCGCATTGGTGACCCTCGCAAGTCCCCTGGCCCTGCCACTCCGACCTGCATCGGTCGGAGGATGGCGCCGGCGACTTTTTCGTATCCGCCGACAGGCTGTTCGTCGGGTGCGAGCTACCGCATTCATTAGCGTAAACAAACGCTGTTCCGTGCTTGCGCCGATGAATAGCCCGTTCACATTCAGCGTCCGTGCGCTGTATCGATGGCGGGTTTCTTTGATCCTTTCAATCCACTAAGGAGTTCCTCATGGCCACTGCTGCCAAGAAACCTGCCGCCGCTAAGAAGCCCGCCGCCGCCAAGAAGCCGGCTGCTGCGAAGAAGCCTGCCGCTGCCAAGAAGCCCGCCGCCAAGAAGCCGGCAGCTGCGAAGAAGCCGGCTGCGGCCAAGAAGCCTGCTGCCAAGAAGCCGGCTGCAGCCAAGAAGCCTGCCGCTAAGAAGCCCGCTGCCAAGAAGGTTGCGGCCAAGAAGCCTGCTGCCAAGAAAGCTGCAGCCAAGAAGCCCGCGGCCAAGAAGGCAGCAGCTGCTAAGCCCGCAGCCAAGAAGCCTGCAGCCAAGAAGGTCGCTGCCAAGAAAGCTGCAGCCAAGAAGCCTGCAGCCAAGAAGCCTGCCGCCAAAAAGGCCGCAAAAAAGCCTGCCAAGAAAGCTGACAAGCCTGCGGCTGCGGCCCCTGCTGCAAAGGCGCTCAATCCTGCGGCTGCCTGGCCTTTCCCGACAGGCAACAAGCCCTGAAGCTGAGTTTCAACTCAGACAACACGATTCATCGAATCTGGCCTGGTGCCAAGCTCTACGCGCTCTTCGGAGCGCGTTTTTTTTCGTGCGAAAATCGTCGCCGCTATGACCCGTATTCTCTGGTTGCTCATCGAAACGCTGGGCGGGCTGCTCGCCATGGCCTGTCTGCTGCGCGCCTGGGCGCACCGCCAGCATCTGAATCCTCGGCATCCGCTGGGTCTGTTCATTCATGCCATCACCGACTGGCTGGTGCGACCCCTGCAGCGCGCGCTGCGGCCAACACGCACGACCGACTGGGCGTCTCTGGTGGCTGCGGCGCTGTTTGCGATTCTTCTGGCAGTGGTTCAGCCCATGCTCTGGACAGGACGTTTCCCGGATCTTGGCCAGACCCTCCTGCGTGCGGCCTTCTGGCTGGCCAGAAGTGGGATCTACCTCGCCATGGGTCTGGTCGTCGTGCAGGCCATCCTGTCTTGGGTCAACCCCAATGCGCCGATGGCACCCGCCATTCGCCAGCTGAGCGAGCCCTTGCTTGCGCCCTTCCGGCGCCGGCTGCCGGCGATGGGGGGTGTCGATCTCAGTCCGCTCGCGCTCTTCCTGCTCCTTCAGATCTTGCTGATCCTCATCGATCCCGCCTTTTTGGTCGGGATGATGCGCTAGCAGCGTCGTGGGCCTTCGACGCGGACGCATGTGGCCCAAGGCTCATGAAGACCAAGGCAAGGCCCCATACGCCTGCTCGTAACGCTGGGCGACTTCGGATCGGCTCACCACATGATTCTGTGGTCCCTCATGTTCGATCTTGATCGCCCCCATCACGCTGCCGAGTCTGACCGAGGCTGACCAACCCATGCCTTTGGACAGGCCATAGAGCAGGCCGCCACGGTAAGCGTCTCCGCATCCTGTCGGGTCGACAGCCTCACGGATAGGCACCGGTGCTATACGCTCGCTCTGACCATCGCGGTGCAGGATGGATCCTTCGGCGCCTTGGGTGACGATCATGGCCTGCACCTGCGCGGCAAGTTCGCGCTCTGACAAGCCAGTGCGCTCGCTCAGCAGACGGCATTCGTAGTCATTGACGGCAAGTGCGCTGGCGTCCTTGAGCAGGGCTCGAAGCTCGGCCCCATCAAATGCGGGAAGCGCCTGACCCGGATCGAAAATCCAGGGCACTCCTGCCTGGGTGAACGCCTGAGCGTGGGTCTGCATCGCAAGCTTGTCATTGGGAGCGATGATGGCCCAGCAGGCCTCACCACTGACATCCACCCGAGCGGCCTCGCCCATGGCGCCGGGGTGAAAGGCCGTGATCTGGTTATCCGACAGGTCGGTCGTGATGTAAGCCTGTGCCGTGTAGTGCTCGTCGCTGATCAGAATGCGGGAAACATCCATGCCCAGGCCTTGCAGCCGCTGCACATAGTCCCGTCCGTCACGGCCTACCGAGGCCAGCACGCGCGCATCCCCCCCAAGTCCGTGAAGGGTGTAGCCGATATTGGCTGCGCAGCCGCCGAATTCGCGCTTGAGCCGGGGCGTGAAGAAGGACACATTGAGCATATGAATACGCTCGGGAAGGATGTGGTCCTTGAAGTGACCATCGAACACCATGATGGTGTCGTAGGCCATCGAGCCGCTGATCATGACGCGAGAAGACATGGGAATTCGCCGGATTTGAAAGAAGTGAAAGGAAGAGGAAGAGGGCTAAGGGTCTGAACGGGGTAGAGGAAGGGAGGAGAAGACTTGACGTCAGACACCTCGACGAACGCTGGATGCGCAGTGAAAACTCAGGGATGAAAAAGAACTGCGGCGTATCCTGCGACCGCCAGGCCGTCATGCTTGAGCGCGACCTGCACGGGCCATTCGGAGCGGGCAGGGATGCCAGTCTGTCGCTCTATGAGCGGGGCATAGACTTCGGCCGGAATGACCTTGCGCGTGAGCATCACCGATTGCGCATCTCGCAAGGTCAGCTCGATGGCCGGGAAGGCCACAGGTCGACCGCTGCGGTTACGAATGACCGCCTCCAGCGCAAGCGTTCCAGGATCCTCGGTTGAGGCAACTTCGATACTTTCGATGGACAGCGAGGCCGCGTCCAGAGGCGGATGCAGGTCCAGTCCAAGAGGCGTGATGGCCTGAGTCACGAGGGGGATGACAACCGGGGTGCGATAGGCCAGTTCGTGTCGCCAGCCGATCAGTGCCTGACCGAGCAGGCATACGCCGGCCAGACCTGCCAGCAGGGCCACGCGCTTGCCGGAGCGGACCGAAGTCCTGCTGTCAGCTGCAGCTGAAGAGGTCCCGGGCATCGCCCAATCCGGAACCGGTTCAGGCACCGGAGCAGGCTGTTCAGGCGCAGCCGCGACCTCCACCTGTGCAGAAGAGACAGATTCCGGAGCAGCAGAGACCGATTCCGGCGCAGCAGAGACAGATTCCGGCGCAGCAGAGACGGGCTCCGGTTCGGCAACAACAGGCGCCTGCTCGGCGGCAACGGTCTCGGGCTCGGCAGCCGTCGTTTCCGGCTCAGCAGCCACCGGTTCTGACACGGTTGCGGCCGACTGAGGTTCCGGTGCGATGGGTGCCGGCACCGGCGCAACCGTTTCAGCTTCGTCGAGATAGCTGAGCGCGTCGACACCTGAAAAGACCTGCTGGCAGCGTCCGCAACGCACTAGCCCCTTGCGCAGCTTAAGCTGGTCGGCAACGACCCGAAAACTGGTCTTGCAGTGGGGGCAGGTGGTCGCGAGGGTCATGCTTCACGCTGACCTGCCAGGCAGGCCCAGCCCTCCGAAACAGCCGCGGCATGCAGGACCATGAAAGGAGCATAGGCCGCGCTCACCTCTTCGATCTGACGCTCGAGCACGCCAGAGAGCACCAGCCAGCCGCCGGGCATCACCAGACCTGTCAGCACCGGGGCGAGGAGTTTGAGCGGACTCGAGAGGATGTTGGCGACCACCACGTCCGCCGGCGCCGGCGCAGGTGCATCGGTGCCTTGCACCAAGATGCTGACCCGGTTGTTGAGGGCATTGCTGCGCGTGGACAGCAGGGCCTGCGGGTCAATGTCCACGCCCACCACTTCGGCGGCCCCCAGTCTCGCTGCGGCAATGGCCAGGATGCCTGAGCCGCATCCGTAGTCGATGACCCGACAGCCGGACAGCGGCTGACTCTCGAGCCATTGAAGGCAAAGGCGCGTGGTCGGATGGCTGCCCGTTCCGAAGGCCAGCCCGGGATCGAGCACGATGTCGATGCGCCCGTCCGTCGCAGCGCCATGCCAGCTGGGCGCAATGCGCAGCCGTGCGCCGATCTCGATCGGATCGAATTGCGACTGTGTCAGCTTCACCCAATCCTGGTCATCGACCCTGCGAATGGCATGCACGCGGGGGATTGCAGTGCCCATGGCACTGGATGCATCGGCAAGGATGCGCAGAGGATCCTGGGCGGTCTCCAGCAGGGCGGCCAGCAAGGTGCGCTGCCAGCCGGTGACCCGGGCGGTTGAGACCGCGGGCATGCCGGGTTCGCCATACAGCGCTTGCTCGTCGGGCGACTCGGCATCCGCATCTTCAGCCTGTACCGAAAGCGCACCCGCTTCAAGCAGGGCATCGCTCCAGGGCTCGGCCTCGTCGCGTCCGACTTCAATCACCAGTTCGTTCCATCCGGTCATGGGCTTGCCCTGGTGAGATGCTGCCGTTGTACTTTCGGGCTTCCCGGTTCAGTGCTTGCGCTGGGCGAGTTTCGATTCGAGGTAGTGAATCGAGGTACCGCCGGCTTCAAAGCTGGAATCGGTGAAGAGTTCACGGTGCAACGGCAGATTGGTGAGGATGCCTTCAACCACCATCTCGGAGAGCGCAATTCGCATGCGGCGCAACGCCTGCTCACGGGTATCGCCATGGGCGATCACCTTGCCGATCATGGAGTCGTAATGGGGCGGCACGAAGTAGTTGGCGTAGGCATGGGAATCAACACGGATTCCTGGCCCGCCTGGCGGATGCCAGGCCGTGATGCGTCCCGGGGAGGGCGTGAACTTGAAGGGATCCTCGGCATTGATGCGGCACTCGATGGCATGCCCGCGAATCTGCACATCGCGTTGGCGAAACCGCAGTTTTTCACCAGCGGCAATCCGGATCTGCT
>JBEELY010000348.1:0-6131 GCA_041167925.1 Pseudomonadota bacterium
CCCGTAGAATTCACCCGATGCGCACCGACGGTCTTTCCACCCATCTCACCAACCACTTCCTGCTTGCCATGCCGGGCCTCGAGGACGGGCAGTTTGGCGGTGCAGTGGTCTTCATTGCCGAGCACAGTGCCAAAGGCGCCTTGGGCCTGGTCATTAACCAGCCGATGGAGCTCGATCTGAGCCAGCTCTTCGAGCGCATCGAGCTGCGGCTCGACATCGCGCCTCTGGCGCGCAGCCCGGTCTTCTTTGGCGGGCCGGTGCAAACCGATCGCGGTTTCGTGCTGCACCAGCCGGTGGGCGACTGGAGCTCCACAGTCATGGTCAGTCCTCAGGTCGGGCTCACCTCATCACGTGATGTGCTCGAAGCCGTGGCCCGCGGCGAGGGGCCCGATCGCATGCTGGTGACCCTGGGCTATGCAGGCTGGGGGCCCGGACAACTTGAGGACGAGATTGCCCGTAATGCCTGGCTGACGGTGGAGGCCGATCCCGAGCTCATCTTCGATACCCCCGTGCCGCAACGCCTGCAGCGCGCCTTCGGCCTGCTCGGAATCAACCCGGTGTTTCTTTCCTCTGCTGCCGGGCATGCCTGATCCCACCCGGACCCTGCTCGGTCTGGATTTCGGGGTGCGCTGCATTGGGGTTGCGCTGGGCAATACCCTGACCCATCGGGCACGCGCGCTCACCGTGATTGACACGGTGGTGGTTGCCGAGCGCTTTGCCGCGCTCGCAGCGCTCATTCAGGAATGGCAACCCGATGCTCTGGTGGTGGGGCGTCCGCTGAGCGAAGACGGCGCAGCCACTGCGACCACCGCTCGCGCCGAGCGTTTTGTCAATCAGCTTCGGGGCCGCTTTGGTCTGCCGGTGATGAGCGTGGATGAGCGTTTTTCCAGCCGTGAAGCGCAGGCTATCATCGCCTCCGGACCGCGACGTCGTGCGGGTGAACCCGCGGGGGATGATGCGCTTGCTGCTGCGGTCATTCTCCAGCAGGCGCTCGACGCGGATCCCCAAAGGCTTGCCAGCCTGTTCGTAACCCGCCCGAAACCGCTGCCGTCGGGCGACTGACTCAGTCGCCCGATCTTCAGCCCTGCGCCTGTCCGTCCTTTTTCTGCGCGTCCTTTCTTGTTGAAGGCCCTGATGTCCAGTTCCAACCCGAGCGCTGCTTCTCCCGCCCCCCCGTGCGCACCCGATGCCGAGTTGGCCTTCCAGGCCCTGCAGCAGGCCCTGGCACCCCGGTTCGTCCAGGGTGGCCCGGCGCCGGTTCTGGTGGGCATTCACAGCGGTGGTGCCTGGGTGGCCGAGCGCCTGCATCAGGCCCTGTGCCCGCAGGCGCCTCTGGGTCTGCTCTCCAGCGCCTTTCACCGCGATGACTTCTCCAGCCGCGGCCTGCAGGCGGGGAGTCAGCGCGGCACGACCCGCATCGATTTTGCAGTGGAGGGCGCCGACATCCTGCTCATCGATGATGTGCTCTACACCGGGCGCACCATTCGTGCGGCCCTCAATGAGCTTTTTGACTATGGCCGCCCCAGGCGGGTCGATCTGGCCGTTCTGGTTGATCGCGGCGGACGCGAGCTGCCGGTGCATGCGGCGATCGCTGGCTGTCGGCTGGAGCTCGATCCTAGCCAGAGCCTGGTCCTGAGTCGGGATCAGAACCGTTTTGTCTTCACGATGGAGAAGGCCTGAGATGCGGCACCCTCAGCTCAATTCCCATGGCGAGCTGCGCCATCTGCTGACCATCGATGGTCTGCCCCGCGATGTCATCACCCACATTCTCGATACCGCCGCCTCGTTTCTCGAGGTGAGCGATCGGGCGGTCAAGAAGGTGCCGCTGCTGCGTGGAAAATCGGTGTTCAACCTGTTCTTCGAGAACAGTACGCGGACCCGGACCACCTTCGAGATTGCGGCCACGCGTCTGTCGGCCGATGTGGTCAATCTGGATGTGCGCACCTCGTCCACGTCCAAGGGCGAATCGCTACTCGACACCATCGACAACCTGGCCGCCATGAATGCCGACATGTTTGTGGTGCGTCATGCCCAGAGCGGCGCGCCCTTCATGATTGCGCAGCATGTGGGCCCTGGTCTGCATGTGATCAATGCCGGTGACGGTCGTCATGCCCACCCGACCCAGGGCCTGCTCGACATGTACACCATCCGCCACTTCAAAAAGGATCTCACTTCGCTGCGGGTGGCGGTGGTCGGCGACATCCTGCATTCGCGCGTGGCACGCAGCGATATTCAGGCGCTCACCACGCTCGGTGTGCCCGAGGTGCGTGCCATCGGGCCGCTCACCCTTCTGCCGCCGGGTCTGAAGGAGATGGGCGTGCAAACCTATACCGACATGCGCGAAGGCCTGCGCGGCGTCGATGTGATCATCATGCTGCGCTTGCAGAACGAGCGCATGCGCGGCGCCCTGCTGCCTTCGGCGCAGGAGTACTTCAAGCACTACGGCCTGACCGAGGACAAGCTGGCGCTGGCCGCCCCGGATGCGATCGTGATGCATCCGGGCCCCATGAATCGCGGGGTGGAAATTGAATCGGCCGTGGCCGATGGCAAGCAGTCGGTCATCCTCTCGCAGGTCACCTTCGGCATCGCGGTCCGGATGGCCGTGATGAGCATTCTGGCGGGGACGCGATGAACATCACTCTTGCAGGCGCACGCATCATCGATCCGGCCAGCGGCCTTGATCGCATCGACGATCTCCACGTGGCGCAGGGCCGCATTCTTGCCATGGGTCAGGCGCCCGAGGGCTTTACCGCCGAGCGTCGCATCGAGGCGGCCGGGCTGATTGCATGCCCCGGTCTGATCGATCTGTCGGCTCGGCTGCGGGAGCCAGGCTACGAATACAAGGCCACGCTCGAGTCGGAAATGCAGGCCGCCCTCGCGGGCGGTGTGACCAGCCTGTTGTGTCCGCCCGATACCGATCCGGTGCTGGATGAGCCCGGGCTGGTTGAGATGCTCAAGCATCGCGCACGCAGCCTGGATCAGGCCCATCTCTATCCTCTGGGGGCACTCACCATTGGTCTGAATGGCGAGGTTCTGACCGAGATGGCCGAACTCGCCGAAGCCGGATGCGTCGGGTTTTCGCAGGCCAATGTGGCCGTGATGGATACCCAGGTGCTGGCCCGTGCCCTGCAGTACGCCCGCAGCTTTGGCTACACGGTCTGGATCCAGCCTCAAGATCCTCACCTGGCCAAAGGCGGAGTGGCCCACAGTGGTCCGGTGTCGGGGCGGCTGGGCCTGTCGGGCGTGCCCGTCACGGCCGAGACGGTGGCCCTGCATACCCTGTTCGAGCTGGTGCGCAGCCATGGTTGCAGGGTGCATCTGTGCCGCATCTCTTCGGCCCGCGGGGTGGAGTTGCTGCGCGAGGCCCGGCGTGAGGGTTTGCCCGTCACGGCCGATGTGGCCGTGCATCATCTGCACCTGACTGATGTCGATATTGGTTTTTTCGATTCCAACTGCCGGGTGATTCCGCCGTTTCGCTCGCAGCGTGACCGCGATGCCCTGTGCGCAGCCCTGGCCGATGGCACCATCGACGCCGTCTGCTCCGACCACACCCCGGTCGATGATGATGCCAAGCTGCTGCCCTTCGGCGAAGCCGAGCCAGGGGTGACCGGACTGGAGCTGCTTTTGCCACTCACGCTGGCCTGGGCCGAGCGCCACCATGTGCCCTTGGTGCAGGCGCTGGCCCGAATCACGGTCGATGCCGCCCGCATCGCTGGCTGCGAAGGCGGCAGCATCGCTCCCGGGCAGCCCGCTGATCTGTGCGTCTTCGATCCAAAGCAGGCCTGGGTCGTGAGCCCGGTCAGCCTGCGCAGCCAGGGCCACCACACACCCTTTATCGAGCGCGAAGTGCTCGGCCGGGTCCGTTACACCCTGGTGGGCGGGCGAGTGGTGCATGAATGAGGCGGCTGTGGCGTATCCCGGCAGTGATTGCCTTGCTGTTGGGCGGGCTTGTCATCGTGCTCGGGGTATTCCCCTGGATCAGGGTGTCGCGTCGAGAGACCTTCATCGCGTGGTGGTCCCGGGCGCTGTTGCTGGCCTGCGGCGTGAGAGTCAGCGAGGTGGTGGCGCCCGGCGCGCAGGCACTCTCGGTCATGCGCGGGCAGCAGGGGCCAGGACAGGGGCGCTTGCTGCTGCCCAATCACATCTCCTGGCTCGACATCTTCGTGATCGATTCGATCGCACCGGCCTCCTTCGTGGCCAAGTCCGAGATTGCCCGCTGGCCACTCGTGGGCACGCTGGTGGCCCGTGCCGGCACGGTGTTTGTCGAGCGTGGCCGGCGTCATGCGGTCCATGGCGCCATCCAGTCGCTCGGCGAGCGCCTGGCGCAGGGCTATCGGGCTGCAGTTTTTCCTGAGGGCACCACCAGCGAGGGCGATCGTCTCCTGGTCTTTCATGGCAACCTGATTCAGGCGGCGCTCAATGCAGGGGCGCCGCTGGTGCCGGTGGGTTTGCGCTATGTCGACCCCGATGGCGAACGCAGCCACGCAGTGATCTATGTGGGCGACACCACCTTCGTTGCCTCGCTCTGGCGAATCACCGGCCATCCGCGGCTGGACTGCCAGTTGCATGTGCTGGCGCCCATCGAGCCGGACGGTCTTACCCGGCAGGCTGCGGCCCAGACCGTGCGCCAGCGGTTGAGCGCACATCTGGGTCTGCCCTTCGATGACACCGCACGCCGGTGGAGCCCACCAGACCCTCAGGCCCCTGGAGCGCCACAGAACTCGGCCTGAGCGTCACACTCTGTACCATGCGGGACTCGCCCGCGAAGCCTCGCCGGGCCCTGCCCGGATTTTGCTGATCGGCCCGACGACATGACTGGAATCACCACCCGAATTCTTCACGCCGACCGCCTTGGCGGCTCCGAGCACGACGCCGTCCACAAGCCGCTGCATGTGGCGGCCACCTATGCCTATCCGGATGCGCGCAGTCTGGCCGCGGTGTTTCAGGGCCGCCAGTCGGGCTATGTGTACTCGCGCCAGGGCAATCCGACTGGCGCCGCACTGGAGGCCAAGGTCACCCTGATGGAAGAGGGCCGCGGCACGGTGGTCTTCACCACTGGCATGTCGGCCATCTCGTCCATGATGATCGCCCTGCTCAAGCGCGGCGACCATGTGGTGAGCAGCCAGTTCTTGTTTGGCAACACCAGTTCGCTCTTTCATACCCTGATCGGCATTGGCGTGGATTTGTCCTTTGTCGATGTCACTGATCTGAACGCCGTGCGTGCGGCCCTGCGTCCCGAGACCCGCATGGTCTTTGCCGAGACCATCGCCAATCCCCGCACCCAGGTGGCCGATCTGGCGGGCATTGGTGCGCTTTGCGATGAGCGCGGGCTGCTCTTCGTGATGGACAGCACGCTCACCACACCCGAACTGATCCGGGGGCGGGATGTGCAGGCCAGCCTCGTGGTGCATGCCCTGACCAAGGCGATTGGCGGCCATGGCAATGCCCTGGGCGGCTCGGTGACGGATACCGGCCTATACGACTGGACCCGCTATCCCAATATTGCCGAGTCCTACCGCAACCTCGACCCCAAGGCCTGGGGTCTGCAGCAGATTCGCAAGAAGGGCTTGCGCGACTTGGGCGCGACCCTGCGCGCTGAAGATGCGCATCGCCTCGCCGCGGGTGCAGAGACGCTGGCGCTGCGCATTGAGCGTACCTGTGCCAATGCACTGGCCCTGGCGCAATGGCTCGAGCAACAGCCCCAGATTGATCGCGTGCATTACCCCGGCCTGAGCAGCCATCCCCAGCATGAGCGTGCCCGCACCTTATTCGGTGGCCGCTATGGCAGCCTGCTGTCGTTTGAACTGCGCCCCGAGATTGACTGTTTCGCTTTTTTGGATGCACTCAAGCTGGTCATTCTTTCAAGCCACCTGTCCGACAATCGCACCCTGGCCATTCCCGTGGCCCACACCATCTTTTACGAGATGGGGGCCGAGCGTCGGGCGCAGATGGGCATTGCCGAGGGGCTGATCCGGCTATCGGTGGGCATTGAAGATCTTGAGGACCTGCGCGCCGATCTGGGTCAGGCGCTGGGCGCCTGCCCTGCCTGAGCCGAGCGCCCCGGGCGAAGCGACGAGTTGCCTGAGCTGGCAGGAAGCCTGAGGCGTCTTCCTGCCAGGCATAGGGTGCAA
>JBEELY010000468.1:0-4012 GCA_041167925.1 Pseudomonadota bacterium
GAGGGCATTCGCATCCTCGACCTCTCGGCCGTCATCTCCGGCCCCTTCAGCACCGCACTGCTTGCTGACCAGGGTGCCGAGGTCATCAAGGTGGAGACGCCCGGGGGCGACCTGGCCCGCCGTGTGGGTCCGGCCAAAGAGGACATGTCGGCCGCGTTCATTTCCTGCAACCGGGGCAAGCGCTCCATCGTGCTCGACCTCAAGAAGGAGGCGGCCTGCGAGGTGTTGCGCGACCTGATCCGCAAGGCCGATGCCCTGGTCGAGAACTTTCGTCCGGGTGCACTACAGCGCCTTGGCTTCAGCCAGGAGGTGCTCGATGCACTGAACCCGAATCTGGTCACGGTGTCGATCACCGGCTACGGACAGGACGGCCCCTATGCAGAGGGCCGGGTCTATGACGCCGTGATCCAGGCGGTCTCGGGCATGTGCGCTTCGCATCGTGAACGCGGCAGCAACGAACCCATGCTCACGGCCACGCTGCTGGTCGACAAGCTCACTGGCCTGACCGCATCACAGGCCATTACCGCGGGCCTGCTTGCTCGCATGCGCACCGGCAAGGGCCTGCGGGTGGAGGTGTCGATGCTCGATGCAGCGCTTGCCTTTCAGTGGCTCGACGGCATGTACAACCACAGCTTCATGGACGAGCCGCCCGAGGCCATGCCGCGCATCGGTGCCACCATGCGGCCCTACAAGACCCGCAATGGCTATGTCGCCATCATGTCGCCGCAGCAGGACGAGTTTGTGGCCATGTGCAAGGGCTTTGGCGCGCCCGAAGTGGCCCAGGATCCGCGCTTTGCAAGCCAGCAGTCGCGGGGCCGGCATGGCCCGCAGATCCGCGAAATCTTCGAGCCGCTGGCTGCACAACAGGACACAGATGAGTGCGTGGCCCGCATGCGCGCCACCGGCACACCCATCGGTAAAGTGAACGAGCATGACGATGTGCTGGTCGATCCGCAGGTGGTCCACAACGGCAGTGTGATCGCTGTGGAGCATGAGGGCATCGGGCGGGTCAGAGTGGCGCGCAGTGCGGCCCGCTTCCCCGGCGATCACCCGCCCCGCATCCAGCCCGCACCCCGCCTGGCAGAACACACCCGCCAGGTGCTCGAAGAGCTGGGCTATGGCGAGGAACGCATTCGTCAGCTGATCGACACCGGGGCCGCCCAGCTTCGCTCCGACAGCGCCTGATAGCGCGCCCGTGGCATGCTGAGAGCCTCATGAATGCCTCATGGAAGGGCGGCTCCAGGATGAGGGGCAACTCCCGGATCCATCGGTTCTGGCAACTGGCGAACCCCTACTGGCGGGGCGAGGAGCGCTGGCGTACCGGGGGTCTGCTCGGCGCACTCGTGCTGCTGCTGGTCGGGCAAACCCTGTTCAACCTTAGCTTCGTCTCCCTCAGCGGAGAACTCACCTCGGCCCTGGCGGCCCAGGATGCCGACCGGTTCTGGAGCGGCATCCGCAAATTCCTGCTGGTGCTGGGTGCCGCAGTACCGATCTGGGCGCTCTACTACTGGACGCGCGATACCCTGGGCCTGCATTGGCGGCGCTGGATCACGCATCGCCTGCTGCAAGACTGGTTGAGCCACAAAGCCTATTACGCCCTCAATGCGCGCGGCGGCATCGACAATCCGGACCAGCGCATCGCAGAAGATGCGGCCACCTTCACCCAGCAATCGCTCTACTTCACCATGGTGGCGCTGGGTGCGGCGATCCAGCTGACCGCCTTCACGGTCATGCTCTGGGCCCTCTCGCGCGAGATGGTGTTCTTTCTGGTGGGCTATGCCGTGCTGGGTACCGCCATCACCATGGGCGTTTTCGGCCGGCCGCTGGTGGCCTTCAATGCGCGGCAGTTGCGCCGGGAAGCGGATTTTCGCTTCTCGCTCGTGCGTATTCGCGAGCATGCCGAGGCGATTGCGCTGTCACGCGGCGAGCCCGACGAGATCGCTCAGTCCCGAGGCGGGTTCGCCCAGGTATTTGACAACCTGCGTGGCCTGATCCGGCGGCAATTCGGGCTCAACCTCTTTCAGTACGGCTTCAGTTTTCTTACCCTGGTCTTGCCAAGCGCCCTGATCGCCTCACGCGTGCTGTCGGGTGAACTGGAAGTGGGCGTAGCTGTTCAGGCGGGAGGGGCTTTCACCGCCATCCTGGCGGCCTTGAGCGTGGTGGTGGATCACTTCGAGGGCCTGAGTCGACTGTCGGCTGGGGTGGATCGTCTGCATGTCTTCAAACAAGCGCTTGATGATGCATCCCAGGCCAATGGCCATGGCGAGATTGACGGTCGTATTCAAGCCTGCCGCGCAACGCATCTGGCGCTGCGTTCGGTCACGATCTGCACACCCCAGCATGAGCGCACCCTGTTGCGAGAGCTCACCATCACCATCGAACAGGGCGAGGGTCTGCTGATTGCGGGGCACAGCGGCGGTGGCAAAAGCTCGTTGCTGCGTACCCTGGGCGGGCTCTGGAGCGCAGGCAGCGGGCGCATCGACCGGCCCGCCGACGATCACCTGGTGTTTCTTCCACAGCAGCCTTACATGGCAATCGGCAGCCTGAGAAGGCAAATGCTCTATCCGGATCGGGGCCAGCAGATTCAGGATGAGGTTCTGATGGATCTGCTCGAGCGGGTCCATCTGGCTGATCTGCCCGGACGCTTTGACGGACTCGATACCGAAAGAGACTGGGCTAAAGTCTTGTCGGTGGGCGAGCAGCAGCGGCTGGCATTCACGCGGGTGCTGCTTGCGCAGCCGATCTACGCCATGCTCGATGAAGCCACAAGCGCGCTCGACGCGACCAACGAGGCCAGGCTTTATGAGCAGCTTGCTCTGGCTGGCATCACGCCGGTGAGCGTGAGCCACCGGCCCGGCATCCTGCGGTTTCACCGCCATGTGCTGTGGCTGCCCGGAGACGGGCGCTGGGAGCGGCACGACGCCGCATCCTGGTCTTTTCCTCAGGTAGCCAGATAGCGCTCGGTCAGACGCGTCCAGTAGGCTGCGCCCAGCGTCAGGATCTCGTCATTGAAATCGTAGTGCGCGTTGTGCACCATCGCGCCTTCGCCATTGCCCAGCCGTAAAAAGCAGCCCGGCTTGCGCTGCAGAAAATAGGCGAAATCCTCGCTTCCGGTGACCGGCGGAAAGGGCGAAACCACCTTGTCCTCGCCCACGAGCTCTCGGGCCACCTCGGCGGCAAAGGCAGTCTCGGGCGCGGTGTTGACCAGCACCGGATAGCCCCGGTCGTAGTCGATATGCACCTCGCCGCCATAGCCCTCGACATGTGCAGTCACCAGAGTGCGGATGCGCTGCTCGAGCCGGTCGCGCACCGCCGCATCGAAGGAGCGTATGGAGAGTTCCATGACAGCACTCTCGGGAATCACATTGGCGGCCTTGCCGGCATGCAAGGCCCCGATGGTGACGATGGCAGTCTGAGTGGGATCGATATTGCGCGAGACCACGCTTTGCAGTGCCATGACCAGGCTGCCCGCGATCAGTACCGGATCGATCGACAGGTGCGGCCGGGCAGCATGCCCCCCCTTGCCCGTGATGGTGATCTTCGCGGTGTCGGAGGCCGACATGAAGGCGCCGGTTCCGAATCCGAAGGTGCCGGCAGACACGCCCGGATGGTTGTGCAGGCCGAAGATGGCATCGCAGGGAAAGCGCTCGAACAGGCCGTCTTCGATCATGCGCTGCGCGCCGCTGTTCTGGCCGGCCTCTTCGGCGGGCTGAAACACCAGATGCACCGTGCCATTGAAGTTGCGAGTGCGGGCCAGCTGCTCGGCTGCACCGAGCAGCATGGTGGTGTGTCCATCGTGGCCGCAGGCATGCATCACGCCGTTCACGCTGCTGGCCCAGGGGCGGCCGGTGAGTTCGTGAATCGGCAAGGCATCCATGTCGGCCCGCAGGGCAATCGACCGGCTGCCCTGCCCCACCCGCAAGGTACCCACCACGCCATGGCCCCCGACATTGCGGGTGACCGTCCAGCCCCAGCCCTCAAGCCTCTCGGCCACCAGGGCTGCGGTGCGCTC
>JBEELY010000487.1:0-5439 GCA_041167925.1 Pseudomonadota bacterium
CACGCCCGAGGTCGGTGAGTGCCTGCGAAGTCACGGTATTCAGGCTGCGTCCGCCCGGCGCAAGGCTGTGCCACCACAGGCCCCAGGCCAGGGCCACGCCCGAGCGCGCACGCCCAGTGCAGCGCAGACGCGCCAGAAAACTGCCACGCTCGTTGAAGATCCGCACCAGATCGCCTTCCTGCAAGCCACGCGCGGCCGCATCCTCCGGATGCAGATCCATCGCGGGCTCACCCTCGGTGGCCTGCAGGCTGTCGATATTGACGAAGGTGGAGTTCATGAAATGCCTCGCGGGCGGAGACACCAGCTGCAGGGGAAAACGCTCGGCCAGGGCTGGCGAGGTGAGGGGCGATTCGCGGGGCAGCACCACATCAGGCAGAGGATCTTCGCCCAGCGCCTGCAAGCGACGCGAAAAGAACTCCACCTTGCCTGAGGGCGTTGGAAACCCGCCCTGCGCAAAGGGCGCGTGCTCGGGATCAAGCGACCCGCACTTTGCATAGCCCAGTGTGCGCAGTACGGCCAGCGCAGCACGCTGCCGCGCAGACCGGCCCGCCTCCTGACGCCCGGACATCAAGGAGTCAGTTGTCAACAGCGCGCCCGTCATGAGCCCCCCGTCCGGGCGCAGGGCCTGCGGCAATCGCGGATCATCAATATCGAGCGCACTGGCGGCAATCTCCTCATCGGATTCGAACAGTGAGGCATCGGTCATGCCCATCTCTGCCGCCAGTCGTCGGAAGATCTCGCTATTGGGCAGTGCCTGCCCCACCGGCGCGATCGCCGGCTCATTCACCACCCACCAGCGATGGCCATAGGTCTTGTGCAGGTCGAAATGCTCGAGCTGGGTGGTGGCCGGCAATACCCAGTCAGCATGACGGGCGGTATCGGTCATGAAGTGCTCGAGCACGACCGTGAACAGATCCTCGCGGGCCAAGCCGGCTAGCACTTTTTCGCTCTCGGGCGCCACCACGGCCGGGTTGGAGTTCCAGACCACGAGTGCCTCGATGGGAGGATCCGCAGCCAGCAGGGCATCGCCGATCGTCGACATATTGATGGTGCGAGGATTGCGCCCGGCCAGCAGATCCGGGCGTAAAAGGCTGTTGAAGTCCACCCCGAAATGACCGCTCGCCGACAACAGCACACCACCCGCCGCATGGCGCCAGGCGCCCACCAGTGCGGGCAGCCCAGCGACCAGCCGGGTGGCATTGGCCGCACCCGCAGTGCGGGTCATGCCGTAATTCATGCGAATTGCGGCGGGCTTGATGGTGCCGTAGTCACGTGCCAAGCCCGTCACTTCTTCAGGCGTGATGCCACACACGCCCGCCACCCGCTCGGGCGACCAGGCCGCTGCACGCGCGGCCAGGGCTTTAAAACCCAGGGTGTGCTCGGCAATCCATGCCTCATCGGTCAGGCCCTGAGCAATCAGCTGCTGCACCAGACCCATGGCCAGCGCCCCATCAGTGCCGGGCCGAAGCGCGATGTGCTGGTCGCACTTGTCGGCGGTCTCGGTGCGATAGGGGTCGATGCAGATCAGCTTGGCGCCCTGCCTTCGGGCCTGCTGGGCCAGGGCCCAGAAATGCACGCTCGAGGTGATGGGATTGGAGCCCCAGATCAGGATCAGCCGGGCATGCACAAATTGCTCGACATCCATGCCCACCGCCCCCCCCAGGGTGAAGCTCACACCATGAATCCCGGCTGAGGAGCAGATGGTGCGGTCCAGTCTTGATGCGCCCAGGGCATGAAACAAGCGCTGCCCCATGCCATCGCCCTGCACCATGCCCATGGTGCCTGCATAGCTGTAAGGCAGGATGGCCTCGGGCGCTCGGGCCGCAATGCCCTTAAGCCGGCCCCCGATGGCAGCCAGCGCCTCGTCCCATGAGGCCGTCTCGAATTCGCCGCTGCCTTTGGGACCTACCCGGCGCAGCGGCGTGGTCAGGCGTCCGCTCGAATAGGTGCGCTCGAGGTAGCGTGAAACCTTGGTGCACAGCACGCCCCGGGTGGGCGGATGGTCGGAGTCACCGGCCACCTTGATGGCCTGGCCATCGTGCACCGTGATCCGCAGCGCACAGGTATCTGGACAATCGTGAGGGCAGGCGCCGCGAACCACCACATGCGCTGAAGGGGCTGAAGAAGCGGCAGAAGCAAGGGTCGCAGACATGGGCAGAAGCACCATCGAAGGGCAGGCAAAAAGGCCGTGAAGTCGGTGTTTTCAGGCGACCCGATGTTAAGCTAGCCGCTTCCCGGTATTCCAGAAAAGAGAGCGACATCATGATGCTCGCAGAAGGCATTCTCGATCTGCAGTCCGAAATCCAGGCCATCCGCCGCGACCTGCACGCGCACCCAGAGTTGCGCTACGAAGAGCACCGTACCGCGGCCATCGTGGCCGACAAGCTGCGTGCCTGGGGCCTTGAGGTCACCACCGGCATCGGCGGTACCGGCGTGGTCGGCACCCTGCGTCGGGGCAGCAGCACCCGGGCCATCGGCCTGCGGGCCGATATGGATGCCCTGCCCCTGCAGGAGCACAACAGCTTCGACCATGCCTCAAAACACGAGGGGCGCATGCATGCCTGCGGCCATGATGGCCATACCGCCATGCTGCTCGCTGGTGCCCGCTGGCTGTCGCTGCATGGCGGCTTCGAGGGCATCGTGCACTTCATCTTCCAGCCCGCCGAAGAAGGCGGTGCCGGTGCCCAGAAGATGATCGATGAAGGCCTGTTCGAGCGTTTTCCGTGTGACGTGGTCTACGGCATGCACAATTGGCCCGGAGCGGCGGTGGGCAGCTTTGCCACCACCCCGGGGCCCATGATGGCCTCGTCCAACGAGTTCAAGATCACGATTCGCGGCAAGGGGGGCCATGCGGCCCTGCCTCACCTGGGCACCGACCCGGTCATCGTGGCCACGCACCTGGTGCAGGCCTTTCAGTCCATCATCACCCGCAACAAAAAACCTGTGGATTCGGCGGTGCTGTCGGTTACGCAGATTCACACCGGCGATGCCACCAACATCATCCCGGACAGCGCCGAAATCAGCGGCACGGTGCGAACCTTCACGCTCGAGACCCTCGACCTCATCGAAGCCCGCATGCGCGAGCTCACCGAGCAGCTGCCCAGGGCCTTTGGTGCGACTGGCGCCCTGCATTTCCATCGCAACTATCCGCCCACCATCAACCATCCCGAGCCCACCGCCTTCGCGGTCTCAGTACTCGAAGAGATGGTCGGCAAAGCGCAGGTTCAGGCCAATGCCGAGCCCACCATGGGCTCTGAAGATTTCGCATTCATGTTGCAAGCCAAGCCGGGCTGCTACATCTTCATCGGCAACGGCGACGGCAGCCATCGCGAAATGGGCCATGGTCTGGGCCCCTGTGCCCTGCACAATCCCAGCTACGACTTCAATGATGAGCTGATTCCCGTGGGCGGCAGTTTCTGGGTGCGGCTGGTGCAGCGCTATCTGCCCGCAGGCGCCTGATGCTCGCCTTCATCGTGCGCCGCCTGCTTCAGGCGGTGGTGGTGATGGGCGTGGTCGCGCTGGTGTCGTTCTCGCTCTTTCAATTCGTGGGCGATCCGGTCACGGCTATGCTGGGCCAAGACGCGACCGAAGAGCAGCGGGTGCAGCTGCGCCAGGATCTCGGCCTCAATGATCCGGTGCCGGTGCAGTTCGCGGCCTTTGTCGGCAATGCGGTCAAGGGCGATTTCGGCGTGTCCTATCGGCAGGGGCGCAAGGTCTCCGAACTGATCCAGGAACGGCTGCCGGCCACACTGGAGTTATCTCTGGCGGCCGCGCTCCTTGCGCTGCTCGTAGGGATCCCCATGGGGGTCTACACCGCCCTGCGGCGCAAAAGTGTACTGGCCAACTTCTTTCTGGCGATTTCGCTGGTGGGCGTGTCTTTACCCACTTTCCTGATCGGCATTCTGCTGATTTTGGTCTTTGCGGTGCTGCTGGGCTGGCTGCCCTCGTTTGGGCGCGGAGAAACCGTAGACTTCGGCGGCTGGGGCACCAGCCTGCTGACGCTGGATGGCTGGTCGCATCTGGTGCTGCCATCGATCACGCTGGCGCTCTTTCAGATGACGCTCATCATGCGGCTGGTGCGCTCCGAAATGCTCGAAGTGCTGCGCACCGACTACATCAAGTTTGCGCGGGCGCGAGGCCTGACCGACCGCGCCGTGTATTTCGGCCACGCGCTGCGCAACACCCTGGTGCCGGTCATCACCATCACGGGTCTGCAGATCGGCTCGATCATTGCATTTGCGATCATCACCGAGACCGTATTCCAGTGGCCGGGCATGGGTCTGCTTTTCATCCAGAGCGTGCAGGTGGCCGACATTCCCATCATGGCGGCCTACCTGTGCCTGATCGCCCTGATCTTCGTGGTGATCAACCTGATCGTCGATCTGCTTTATTTTGTGGTCGACCCGCGCCTGCGCGTCGAACGCGCCACGTCGGCGCACTGACGGAGCCCCTCACGCATGAGCACCTCGGCCCTGTCCCGCTTTCTGGACAGCGACATCTTCTTCAGCTTTCGTAACAGCCCCGTCGCAGTAGGTGCTACGGTGGTGGCGCTGGTCATGATGCTGGGCGCCATTTTTGCGCCCTGGATCTCGCCGCACGATCCTTTCGACCTGCGCAACCTCGATCTCAACAACGCCCTGCTGCCGCCCGCCTGGGAAGAACAGGGCCAACCCAGCTACCCTCTTGGTACCGATGATCAGGGGCGCGATGTGCTCTCGACCATCCTGCATGGGTCGCGCATCTCTTTGCTCGTGGGTCTGGCCTCGGTGGCCTTTGCCATGGTCATGGGCATAGCACTTGGCCTGCTCTCAGGTTACGTGGGTGGCAAACTCGATGCTTTCATCATGCGCGTGGCCGATGTGCAGCTTTCTTTTCCGGCCATCCTCATTGCTTTGCTCATCAACGGCGTGGCCCGTGCTGCGCTGCCGGCCGACGCCGATATGGACACGATGGCGCTGGGCGTGCTGATTGGCTCCATTGGTCTGGCCAACTGGGTGCAATACGCCCGCACGGTGCGGGGCTCTACCCTGGTCGAAAAAAATCGCGAATATGTACAGGCCGCGCGCGTGATTGGCGTGGGCCCGATGGCCATCATGTTGCGTCATGTGCTGCCCAATGTGCTGGGCCCTGTGCTTGTCATTGCCACCATCAATGTGGCCACTGCCATCATCACCGAGGCCACGCTGTCCTTCCTGGGCGTGGGCGTGCCGCCCACCTCGCCTTCGCTCGGCACCATGATCAACAACGGCAACAATTTCCTTTATTCGGGCGAGTGGTGGCTGGTGATCTTCCCCGGTGCAGCGCTCATTTTGCTGTGCATGTCGGTCAATCTGTTGGGCGACTGGCTGCGCGATGCGCTCAACCCTAGGCTGCAGTGAGACGCGCATGAATTCCGGCACAGCCCCTCTGCTTGAAGTGCGCAATTTAGTGGTCGAGTTT
>JBEELY010000027.1:0-8456 GCA_041167925.1 Pseudomonadota bacterium
TTGTCTTCCTGCGAAATCCGTCCGATGTAGCCCACGATATGGGCCCCGGTCTGGCCCAGGGGATAGCTTCGAAACAGGCGTGCCCGCACATCCACCCCTTCAAAGCGGTAGCGATGTGCAGCGACCCGTGCGACCTCCTCGTCGCTCAGTCGGGTCTTGAGCGGAAGCCACTCGGCACCGCGATGGTCCTCCATCAGCCTGCGAAAGCGCCTTCGTTCGCGCGGGCCGATCTCGATCAGGGCGGACAGTTCCTCGATGGTGCGCTCCAGGTCGGCGATCCGACGGGGAGACAACTCGAGCGTGAAGGCGGACACGTTTTCAGCAACGACCGTACCCTTGCGATCGAGAATCAGGCCGCGCGCAGGAGTCACCGGAACCACCGCGATCCGGTTGTCTTCGGCCTGAGCCTGAAAGTCCTCATGACGCACCACCTGCAGCCAGACAAAGCGCGTCAGCAACACGACGAACAGCAGCACCACAAAGCCACCAGCCCAGAGCAGGCGCGCGCGCAGCTGGCGCTGGGCACGCTCGGGGTCGGAAATTTCGATCACGGCTGCGTTCGCCTGCGCTCAGATCGGCCTGTTTTCGTCGCGATCCAGCGGACGTCGCTGCGGCCACAGCAGCAGACGGTCGGCCACCGGCCACAGCAGGGTGCTGGTGACAGGCGCGAGCCAGATCGTCCACGACGCCTCGGCCGCACCCAGGGCTGCCCGAATCAGCCAGGACACCGTGACGGCAGACAGCATCAGCAGTCCCACATGCAGCATCTGCCCCGTCGTGGCGAACCACAGCACGCGGCGATGCAGACTGATCGCGCCAAAGGACAGCAGGCTGTAGGTGAGCGCCCGTTCGCCCAGCAGGCTGGAAGCATGCACATCGACCAGCAACCCGACCAGAAAGGCTACCCCGATGCCGACCTTGCGGGGCTGATGGATGTTCCAGAACACCAGTACCAGCGCCACCAGATCGGGCACCCAGGGGCTCTGGCCCCAGGGCAGCATTTCGGATAACCAGGCCAGCAGGATCGTGAACCCCACGAAGACCCGGCTCACCGGTCTTTGCAGCGGTGCGCTTCTTGCCGACATCATGGCCTTGCCTCTGCTTTGGGCGGACGCTGCGCGGTGCGGCGCGAACGACCCGCAGGCTCGGCGGGTGGCGGGGTGGGCGCAACCAGAGGTTCGGCCAGCAGGATCAGGACCCAGCGTGCTGCATCGACTTTCGCACTGGGCTGGATGTCGATGCGCGCAAACTGGCTGCTGCTGTCTCGGGCGATCTTCTGAACGACGCCCACGGGCAGACCCGATGGGTAGAGGCTGTCGAGTCCTGAGGTGACGATCGCATCGCCTTCGGCCAGGTCGGCATGGGCTGAAACGAAGCGCAGGCTGAGCAGGCCAGGCATGTCGGCGCCGCTGGCCACGGATCGCAGGCCGGTGCGCTGAGACTGCACGGGTACGCTCAGGTTGGGGTCGGTGATGCGCGTGATCTCAGCCGACAGGGCAAAAACGCGCGTCACCTGACCGACGACGCCGTGGGCATCGACAACAGGTTGTCCGGCCAGCAGCCCATGCTGCAAACCCTTGTCGATGACCCATCGCTGCGCATGAGGGTCCCGGCTCTCGAAGAGCACTTCAGCCACGACCGTGCGCGTGGTGGCGCGTTCGCGGGCCTGAACCAGTTCGCGCAGTTGCCGGTTTTCGTTGGCCAGCTGTTCGGCAAGCAGAAGCTGGCGGCTGTTCTCAACTTCAAGACGTCTGAGCTCGGTATTTTCGCGACGCAATTGTTCGGCATCGCCCAGACGCCCGGTCAGTGCGCCCAGTGCATCACGAGGAACGAGGAGCATGCGCTGAACGGGGTAGAGCAGGGTGCCCAGACCCTGTCGCAAGGCAATCAATGCGCCGGTGCGCGCATCGACAATCAGCAAAGCAACAGCCAGGCTGGCAGCCAGGAACAGCCTCAGCGTGGCGGACGGACCCTGCCTGAAGAACGGTGGCGGGCTGCGGTCCATCGTGCCGCCTCAGCCGTTCACTCGCTGGTGAAGATCGTGCCCAGCTTGTCCATGCGCTCCAGCGCCAGACCGCAGCCTCGAACCACACAGGTCAGCGGGTCTTCAGCGACCAGCACGGGCAGGCCGGTCTCCTCGATCAAGAGCCGGTCGAGATCACGCAAAAGAGCACCGCCGCCGGTCAGCATCATGCCCCGGTCGGCGATGTCGGCGCCCAACTCGGGCGGGGTTTGTTCGAGTGCAATCTTGACAGCTGACACGATCTGATTGAGCGGATCGGTGAGAGCTTCGAGGATTTCGTTGGACGACACCGTGAAGGCGCGCGGAATGCCTTCGGACAGATTGCGGCCCTTGACTTCCATCTCGCGCACTTCTGAGCCAGGAAAGGCAGACCCGATTTCTTTCTTGATCGACTCGGCCGTGGTTTCGCCGATCAGCATGCCGTAGTTGCGGCGGATGTAGTTGATGATGGCCTCATCGAACTTGTCACCACCCACCCGGACCGAACCCGAATACACCATGCCACCCAGGGAGATCACGCCCACCTCGGTGGTGCCGCCGCCAATGTCGACCACCATGGAGCCGGTGGCATCGGATACCGGCAGGCCGGCGCCGATGGCAGCCGCCATGGGTTCTTCGATCAGAAAAACCTGCGCAGCCCCCGCGCCCAATGCGCTTTCGCGGATAGCGCGGCGCTCGACCTGGGTGGAACCACAGGGCACGCAGATGATGATGCGCGGATTTGGTGCAAAGAGCGATCCGGGATGCACCAGACGGATGAACTGCTTGAGCATCTGCTCGGTGACCGTGAAGTCGGCAATCACGCCGTCCTTCATGGGCCGGATGGCTTCGATGTTGCCCGGCACCTTGCCCAGCATCTGCTTGGCCTCTTTACCGACCGCAGCGATGGTCTTCTTGCCGTTGGGTCCGCCTTCCTGGCGAATGGCCACTACCGAAGGTTCATCGAGCACAATGCCTTTACCACGCACATAAATGAGCGTGTTGGCCGTGCCCAGATCGATGGCGAGGTCGTTGGAGAGGTACTTGCGGAAGAAGCCGAACATGCCGAGTCCGTAGGTGAGGAACTGGTTCGCGGGCAAGGGGCGGGATCATACCCTATCATTGCCGGTTTTCTGCCCCGTACGGAGGCCCAAGCTGGCACTTACCGCACACGATGTCGCGCGCATTGCCGAGCTCGCGCGGCTCGATCTCAGCCCCGCCGAAGCGGAGCAGGCACTCGGCCAGTTGAATGCAGTGTTCGGGCTTATCGAAACCCTGCAGGCGGTCGACACCACCGGCGTGGCCCCCATGACCCATGCGGCCGACCTCACCTTGCGCCTGCGGGCCGATGAGGTCACCGAGCCCGACCAGCGTGATGCTGCTCAACGCAGTGCGCCGGCAGTGGCTGAAGGCCTGTATCTCGTCCCGCGGGTGATTGAATGAGCAGGCCCTGGCATGAATTCGGACTGACTGGTCTGCGCGCGGCCCTGGATCAGGGCGAGGTGAGTGCGGAGCAACTGGCCGGCCACTTCCTCAAGCGTATTGCCGAGAGCAGACTCAACGCCTTTACCGATGTGCGGCCCGAGGCCACGCTCGCGCAGGCGCGCGCGGCCGACGTCCGGATCGCCAGGGGCGAAAGGGCGCCGCTGCTGGGCATCCCGGTGGCACACAAGGACATCTTTGTCACCCGTGAGTGGGCTTCCACCGCGGGCTCCAAGATGCTCGCCGGCTACATGAGCCCGTTCGATGCCACCGTGGTGGCCAGGCTTCAGGCGGCGGGCGCGGTCTGTCTTGGCAAAACCAACTGCGACGAATTCGCCATGGGCTCGTCCAACGAGCACTCGCATTTCGGCCCCGTGCGCAATCCCTGGGATGAGTCAGCTGTGCCTGGCGGTTCTTCAGGCGGTGCTGCAGCGGCGGTTGCTGCGGGCCTTGCACCGCTGTCGACCGGAACCGATACCGGTGGCTCGGTCAGGCAGCCCGCCGCGTTCTGCGGCATCACCGGCATCAAACCTACCTACGGCAGGGTCTCGCGCTACGGCATGATCGCCTTTGCCTCCAGTCTCGATCAGGGCGGCGCCATGGCAGCCTCGGCGCTCGAGTGCGCCGAGCTGCTCAATGCCATGGCCGGCTTCGATGGCCGGGATGCCACCAGCCTGCCTCTCGAGACCGAAGACTTTGTACGTGGCGTGCAGGGCAGCCCCCTTCCGCCAGGCCGTCCGGCGCCGGACGCGGGCAGTTCCAGACCCCTGGCAGGGCTGCGCGTCGGTGTGCCCGATGAATGGTTCGGCGAAGGACTCGCGCCCGATGTGGCGCAGGCCGTCAAGACGGCCCTGGGCGTGTTCGAGTCCCTGGGGGCCGAGCTGGTCGCAGTCAGTCTGCCGCGTACCCGCCTGGCCATTCCGGCGTACTACGTCATTGCGCCGGCCGAGGCCTCGAGCAACCTGTCCCGCTTCGATGGCGTGCGTTACGGCCATCGCGCACAGGAGGTCAAGGACCTCGGTGAGCTCTACCGTAAGAGCCGTTCCGAAGGCTTCGGGCCGGAAGTGCGCCGGCGCATCCTGATCGGCGCCTATGTGCTGTCGCACGGCTACTACGACGCTTACTATCTGCAGGCGCAGAAGCTGCGACGTCTGATCGCCGAAGACTTCGATGCTGCCTTCGCCCGGGTCGACCTGATCGCCGGGCCGGTCGCGCCCACTGTCGCCTGGAATCTGGGCGAGATCGTCGATGACCCGGTCCGCAACTATCTGGCCGATCTGTACACCCTGGGGGCCTCTCTGGCCGGACTGCCCGGCATGTCGGTGCCTGCAGGCTTTGGTGCAGGCGCGCGTCCTGTCGGATTGCAGCTCATTGCCCCCCGCCTGGCCGAATCCCGATTGCTCGCGGCGGCCGACCGCTTCCAACAGGCGACCGACTGGCATCGTCGTCGACCTTCAGGGCGCTGAGGCATGGATCGGAGCCACAAGGGCACGCTCCGGCTGTTGGCCTCGCTAGGCCTGGCGCTGGCCATGGCTGGCTGTGCTCCGCTTGCGCCGCCGGGCGGGCGTCCGACGCCCTTGCCCGATCTTCCGATCGAGATCGCAGGCCGCTGCAATCAGACCGAGGAAGATGGTTTTCACGAACAGGCCCGGCTGGATGTACGCAGCAATTGGGTGCAGGCCCTGTCCTGGCGCATCGATGTCGGGCGCAAGGGCCATTGCCGCTTTGAGCTCGGCGATTTCAGGCAGGTGAAGGCCCGGCCCTCGATCGAGCTGCTCGAGCGCGCGGGCGGGTCTTGCAAGCTCATGGTCTGGCAAGGACAGGGTCGGGTCACGCTGGCCCATGCTGGATGTGAGCGCTTCTGTACGGCAGGCATCTATGAACAGGCCTGGCCGGTGATGTTCGATGCCGCTACAGGCGCCTGCGCGTCAGCGCGCTGAACACGAGGACGGATGTATGAAGGCTTGGGAAGTTGTCATTGGGCTGGAGACGCATGTGCAGTTGGCCACGCGCTCCAAGATCTTTTCGGGTGCTTCTACGGCCTTCGGTGCGGCGCCCAATACTCAGGCCTGCCCGGTGGATCTGGCCCTGCCTGGCGTGCTGCCGGTCATGAATGCTGCCGCGCTTGAGTACGCGGTGAGGTTCGGTCTGGCGGTGGGCGGTCGTGTGGCCGAGCGCTCCGTGTTCGCAAGAAAGAATTATTTTTATCCCGACCTGCCCAAGGGCTATCAGATCAGCCAGTACGAGCTGCCGGTGGTCAGCGGTGGCATGCTGGAGCTGCACTGGAAGGAAGGCAGCGAGGTCCGCAGCAAGACCGTGAATCTCACCCGCGCCCACCTCGAAGAAGATGCCGGCAAGTCCTTGCACGAAGATGCCATGCGCACGATCGGCCCCGAATACGCCGGCTTTTCGGGCATCGACCTCAATCGGGCCGGAACCCCGCTGCTCGAGATCGTGAGTGAGCCCGAGATGCGTTCGGCGGCCGAGGCGGTCGCTTATGCCCGTACCCTGCACGGCCTGGTGACCTGGCTGGGCATTTGCGACGGCAACATGCAGGAGGGCTCGTTCCGGGTCGACGCCAATGTGTCGGTGCGCCCGGTGGGGCAGGCCGAGTTCGGTACCCGCTGCGAAATCAAGAACCTCAACTCCTTCCGTTTTCTCGAGCGGGCCATCGAGACCGAAACCCGCCGGCAAATCGAACTGATCGAGGATGGCGGCCGGGTGGTTCAGCAGACCCGGCTCTATGACCCCGATCGCGACGAGACCCGAGCCATGCGCAGCAAGGAAAATGCGGACGATTACCGCTACTTTCCGGATCCTGACCTGCCGCCCCTGGTGGTCGATGCTGCCTTGCTGGGCCGGGTGAAGGACAGCCTGCCCGAGCTGCCCCAGGCCATGCGCGAACGCTACGAGCGCACGTTGGGCCTGAGCCCCTACGATGCCGCAACCCTCACCGCCGATCGCGAGACTGCAGGCTGGTTCGAGCGTCTGCTCGATGCCCTGCCCGATCGGGTGGCTCTGGCCAAGACGGCGGCCAATTGGGTGATGGGCGAGATCGCTGCCCAGCTGAATCGCGAGGGCTTGGCCATTCAGGCCTGCCCGGTCAGCCCGGCGCAACTGGCGCTGCTGCTGCAGCGTGTGCACGATGGCACGCTGTCGAGCAAGCTGGCCCGTGAGGTTTTTCAGGCCCTGTGGAGCGAGCGGCTCGAGGGCGATGATGCGGCCGATCGCATCATCGAGGCCCGCGGTCTGCGGCAGATCAGTGACAGCGGCGAGCTCGACCGCATCGTTGACGAGGTGCTCGCTGCCAATGCCAAGTCCGTCGAAGAGTTTCGTGCCGGCAAGGAAAAGGCCTTCAATGCCCTGGTCGGCCAGGCCATGAAGGCCACCCGTGGCAAGGCCAATCCGGCCCAGGTCAACGAGATGCTCAGGCGCAAGCTTGCGGGCTGAGCGCCCGCGGCCTCAGGCGATCCCGTAGCGGGCGCGATACGCGGCAACCGCAGGCCCGAACGACGCGAGCGTCGAGGTGCTGTCCTGCCCCGACAGATAGGCAAGTAGGTCCTGCAGCGAGGCGATGGACCAGACCGGAATGCCATAGAGGGCTTGTACTTCCTGCGCGGCCGAGGTGGCAGTGGGGGTATCGGCAGTGCCGCCACGCTCCTGGCGATCGAGTGCGATCAGCACGGCAGCCGGTGTGGCGCCTTGCGCGCGAATGATCTCGACCGATTCGCGCACCGAGGTGCCCGCCGAGATCACGTCATCGATGATCACCACGCGGCCTGATAAAGGGGCGCCCACGATGGTGCCGCCTTCTCCGTGGTCCTTGGCCTCTTTGCGGTTGTAGGCAAAGGGCAGGTTCAGACCCTGGCGGGCGAGCTCGACCGCTGTGGCGCTGGCCAGCGTAATGCCTTTGTAGGCCGGGCCGAAGAGCATGTCGAACTGTGCCCCTTCAGCGCGCGCCCGCAGTAGGCGGGCGGCGTAAAAGTGTGCAATGCGTCCGAGCATGGCACCGTCATTGAAGAGCCCCGCATTGAAGAAGTAGGGCGAATCGCGGCCCGCCTTGGTACGAAAGTTGCCAAACCGGAGCACCTGCGCCTGCAGGGCAAAGCTGATGAAGTCGTCGTGCGCGTTCATGCCGTGGCGGAGTCTGGAGGGAATGGGCGAGTGCGTTACTCTGCGCGAATGCTCAGAATCGTCAGCGCCAATCTCAATGGTATCCGCTCGGCCGCCAGCAAGGGCTTCTTCGACTGGCTCGCCCTGCATCAGGCCGACTTTGTCGGGGTTCAGGAACTCAAGGCCCAGGCCGAACAGGTTGAGGGCGTGTTCGATGCGCCTGCGGGCCTGTCAGGATGGTTCCATTACGCTCAAAAAAAGGGCTACTCGGGCGTGGGGCTGTATTCGCGTCACGTGCCCAGCGAGGTCATCAGGGGCATTGGTGTTCCTGAGTTCGATGAGGAGGGCCGCTGGGTGGAGCTTCGGTTTGATCGGCCCGGACGTCGCCTGAGCGTGATCTCTTGCTACTTTCCGAGTGGCTCGGCCAGTGATGAGCGCCAGGCCTCGAAATTTCGTTTCCTGGAGGTCATGCAGCCCCACCTGCTGCGACTTGCAGCCGAGCGCGAGTTTGTGCTGGTGGGCGATGTCAACATCGCGCATCAGCAGATCGACCTCAAGAACTGGAAGGGCAACCTCAAGAACAGCGGCTTTCTGCCCGAGGAGCGCGCCTGGATGAGCCATCTGCTCGGCAACGGTGTGCACGATGTCTATCGTCGTCTGCACCCCGAGGCCACCGAAGCCAGCTATACCTGGTGGAGCAACCGGGGCGCTGCCTACGAAAAGAACGTGGGCTGGCGTATCGACTACCATCTGGCCACAAGCACCATTGCAGAACAGGCGCGCCGGGCTGAGGTCTTCAAGGACCTTCGCTTTAGCGACCATGCCCCTCTGACAGTGGATTACGACGCCGCACTTTGAC
>JBEELY010000044.1:0-4202 GCA_041167925.1 Pseudomonadota bacterium
CGCGCAGCAATCACCTTGAGGCCGGCCGACTCGAACCGGGCATAGATCTGGCCGATCACATTCTTGGCAACGGCATCGGGTTTGATGATGGACAGGGTGCGTTCAACGGCCATGGGGGCTCCACAAGAAGACTGCATGAAAAGCCTGCGATTTTAACACGGAACCCGTCGCGGGCGCGATGACAAGCGGGAGCCGGGCGCATTGCAAGGGCCATCAACAAGCCCTACTGCCGTCCGGGTTGAAATCCAATGACGCCTGCCCTACATTCCGCCTTGCGTGCGAACCGTACGCATTTTGATCAACCTCACGGCCTCATCCGCCGAAACGGTTTCCTTCGTCAACGCACCGGAGTTCGACACCATGGCCTACGAGCCGCAAAACAATGCTTCGATGCCTTTTGGGCATACCGCCACGGTAGGATCATCGCTGCAGACCCACCGGGTTCTGCGCAATACCTACGCGCTTCTCGCCCTTTCGATGGTGCCCACCGTTCTGGGCGCCTGGGTCGGTGTAAAGACCGGCTTTTCCTTCTTCGCAGGCAGTCCGCTGATCGGCTTTGTGGCGTTCCTGGCCATCGCCTTCGGGTTTTTCTGGGCGATCGAGCGCAACAAGAACAGCGGGCTCGGCGTTGCGCTGCTGCTCGGCTTTACCTTCTTCATGGGGCTGATGCTGTCGCGACTGATCGGCAACGTGCTCGGGCTGGCCAATGGCGCGCAACTGATCATGACCGCCTTTGGAGGCACGGCAGTTATCTTTGGTGTGATGGCCACGGTCGCCACGGTCTCCAAACGGGACTTCACCGGCATGGGCAAGTTCCTCTTCATGGGCATGATCCTGATCGTGCTGGCGGCGCTGGCCAACATCTGGCTGCAGATGCCAGCGCTCATGCTCACGATTTCGGTTCTGGCCATCCTGATCTTTTCGGCCTTCATCCTGGTCGATCTGCAGCGCGTGGTGCGCGGTGAAGAAACCAACTACGTGACGGCCACGCTCGGCGTTTACCTGAGCGTCTACAACGTCTTTTCAAATCTGCTTGCCCTGCTGGGCATCACCGGCGGCAACAACGACTGATTGTCATCAGACCGATCTCGGTCACTCGAAGACCGCGATCGACTCGACGTGGGCGGTGTGTGGGAACATGTTCACCACACCCGCCTGTTTGATGCGCCATCCGCCTTCGTGGACCATGATGGCGGCATCCCTCGCCAAAGTAGCGGGGTTGCACGACACATACACCACCCGTTTCGGCCGCTGATCCTTCATTGCCGAGAGCACCTGAGCGAGTGCCTGCGCCCCCTCCCTGGGTGGATCGACCAGCACGCGGTCGAATGTGCCAAGCGCCTTCCAGCGTTCTGAGTCAAGCTCGAAGAGATTGGCCACCTCGAAGCGGGTTCGGCTCTCAAGCCCATGTGCCTGAGCACCCTGCAGGGCACGACTGACCAGCGTGGCGCTTCCTTCGATGCCCACCACTTCGCGCACCCTGGTGGCCATCGGCAGGGTGAAGTTGCCCAGACCGCAGAACAGATCCGCAATACGCTCGTCGGGCTGCGGGGCAAGCAGACCGATGGCCCTGCTCACGAGCACGGCATTGATGGCGTGATTGACCTGGGTGAAATCGGTGGGCCGAAAGGGCATGCGCAGGCCGAACTCCGGCAGGCCATAGTGCAGCCCCTCTGCGGGGGTTGTGCCGAAAGGCTCGATCTTGTCAGGACCGCCGGTCTGCAACCAGAAGTCCACCTGATGCTGTGACGCAAACGCGCTCAGCCGCGCTTCGTCTTCAGGAAGCAAGGGCTGAAGAATACGCAACACAAGGGCGAGGCGGTCTTCGCCCAGTGCGACTTCAATCTGAGGCAGCCGATCACGCAGGCTGAGTGATTCGACCAGGGCGCGCAGGGGCAGCAGCAGATCGGATACCCGACGGGGCAGGACATGACACTCGTGCATGTCGGCAACATAACTCGAGCCACGCTCGTGAAAGCCAACAAGCACGCCCCCCTTGCGCGGCACGTGCCGGACCGACAGGCGCGCTCGGTACCGATACCCCCAAGCCGGGCCAACGATGGGCGGCAACATCTGCTCCGCCCGGATGCGGCCCACGTGCCAGAGCGTGTCTTCAAGCACCCTTTGCTTGACCGAGACCTGAGCCCGGGGCTGCATATGCTGCATGGCGCAGCCTCCACAGACGCCAAAGTGCGGGCAGGCTGGCTCGGCACGCATCGGGCTGGGCCGAATCACCTGGGTGGTCTCGGCAACATCGAAACGGGGCTTGCGACGAACGACCTGCGCAAGCACGGTCTCACCGGGCAGAGCACCACGCACGAACACTACCTTGCCCTCGTGTCGGGAGATGCCACGCCCTTCGAGATCGAGCGACTCGATGCTGAGCGTGAGCGCCGGCCCTTGGGCGCTCGAACGCGGCGGCGGCCGGCTCACCGGGACCAGGCCTTGAGAAACTGACGCCAGTGCTCTCCCTCGAGGGCATCCAGGGTCTGGCGGGTGAGCGCCATTTCAGTCTCATACGCTTCAGGCGTCATGGCGCCTCGCAGCAGCTGAAACCGGCAGTAAAGGAGCCAGGTATTGGCCACATCGGTCTCGCAGTAATCGCGGATCTCGTCCTTGCGGCCCGCGGCCCAGGCCTCGCCGACCTGGGAGCCATCCATGCCCAGCTTGCCCGGAAAGCCGCACAGCCGAGCCAGTTGATCGAGCGGTGCATTGGCCCGTCCGTTGTACATGGCGAGCAGGTCCATGAGATCGGTATGGCGCGCGTGATAGCGGCTCAGATAATTGTTGTAGCGAAAATCGCGATCGTCTTCGCCCTGATCCCAGAATCGGGGTGCCTGCACACCGTGGATCATGGCCCGATAGTTCAGTACCTGCAGGTCGAAACCGCTGCCGTTCCATGACACGAGCGTGGGGCTGTACTTGCCGATCGTGGCGAAGAACCCATGCACCAATCGACGCTCATCCGCCCGATCGCCCGACAAGGAATGCACGCGCAGGCCCTGGTCGCTGCGCATGAGCATGGAGATGACCACCACCTGATGCAGATGCAGCGGAAGAAAGTCTGATCCGCCAGTCTGTTCACGTCTGCGCGCCAGTGCCGACTGGACCACCTCGCCATCGCTACCCTCGAGGCTCCATGCCTCCCGCAAACCCTGCGCATCCGGGATGGTCTCGATATCGAACACCAGGACTGGGGTCATCGGCGCGGCAGAAAGGGAATTGGATCAACCGGCTTGCCCTGACGCCGGATCTCGAAGTGCAGGCGCGGGCTGGCTCCGCCGGTATCCCCCAGCTCTGCGATGCGTTCACCGCGGGCAACGTTCTGGCCCTCTTTGACCAGCAGCTTGCGGTTGTGGGCGTAGACCGAGAGCAAATCGTTGGGATGCTTGACGATGATCAGGTTTCCATAGCCCCTCGGCCCATTGCCACTGAAGATCACCCGCCCCTCGGCTGCGGCGAACACCGGGTCGCCTGCGTTGCCAGAGAGGGTGATTCCCTTGCCAGTCTCGCTATAGGGCTGTAACACCCGACCGGGTACTGGCAAGGCGAAATCAAGTACAACGCGATCCGCTGCGGTAGCCGTCACCGGTGCAGTCGACTGAGGAGGCGCAGGGGGCTCGAGTGGTCTACTTTCGAGAGCCCGTGACTCCAGCGCAGGGACCGCCAGGGGTTGGGTCTGCACTTGCGCGCCGGCCGCAGGCGGTGGCGTAGATGGAGGCGTTGCCGAGGCGCCGGGCACAGGACGAGGCGACGATGTCGTTGCACCTGGTCGGGCGGGCTGCGCAGACACGCTGGCGCCGACAGAAGAAGACCCACCGCTCGCGGCTGTTGCGGGGCGCGCGGCCTGGACCGGCGCACCACTTGAGGGTCTGGCTGGAACCACTGGTGCCGTGGGTCGGTCCGGGACCGACGCACTCAGATGCCCACCGGCTGGCATGGTGCGCGACTCGATCGGCGCCGGAGGTGCGGACGCACATCCGGCCATGAATGCAAGGGTCAGGACCCCCAAGGCCTGCATCGACAGCATGCGTGCGTTGCGGGCATGGGAGGCAGCCGTGCTAAATGCAAAAGGCAGGCGAGAAAAGCAGGCAAGGGAAGTCTCGGATCCGTAACAGGACCGCGGGATCTCAGGCACCGAGTGCATCAGGAGGTTCCTCGTTTCAGAGGAACGAATCGTACCGCGTCAAGGAGATGCAAAC
>JBEELY010000095.1:0-4337 GCA_041167925.1 Pseudomonadota bacterium
GGCGTGCAGACCATTCAGGAGGTCGCCAAGACCGCTGCGCATCTCACGGTTTTTCAGCGTACGGCCAACTGGTGTGCGCCCCTGCTCAATGCGCGCATCACGCCCGAAGAGCAGCGCGATATCAAGGCGCGCTATGACGAGATCTATGATCGTTGCAGCAAAAGCCCTGGCGGCTTCATTCATGTGCCGGATCCACGCAGTGCGCTGGAGGTGAGCCCCGAGGAGCGCGAGGCCTTCTGGGAGCAGCGTTATGCCGAGCCCGGCTTTGGCATCTGGATGGGCAACTTCAAGGATGTGCTCACCAATCGCGAAGCCAATGCACTCATGTCCGACTTCATGGCGCGCAAGATTCGCCAGCGCGTGCATGACCCCAAGGTGGCTGAACGGCTCATTCCTCGCAACCATGGTTTTGGCACCCGTCGCCTGCCACTCGAGACCCGCTATTACGAGGTCTACAACCAGCCCAACGTGACGCTGGTGGATCTGCGCGAGACACCGATCAGCCGAATCACGCCGAGCGGGGTATGCATTGCGCCGGCGGGGGAGGGCGCAGTGGCGGCACCATCGGCATCAGGACCTGCCGCCGCCGACCAGCTCCACGAACTCGACATGCTGATCTTTGCCACCGGCTTTGATGCGCTGCGCGGGGCTTACGACGCCCTGCCCATCGAAGGCGTGAATGGCAGCAAACTGCGCGAACACTGGTCGCCCGGTGCACGCACGCTCTTTGGCATGCTGAACCATGGCTTTCCGAACCTCTTCATGGTGATGGGGCCCATGGGTACTCTGGGCAACATTCCGCGCTCCATCGAATACAACGTGGAGTGGGTGTCAGGCCTGCTGCGTCATGCGCGCGATCAGGGCCACACGCGCGTGGAGGCCAGCCATGAGAGTGTCGAGGCCTGGATGGCACACGTGCAGGCCTGCTCGGTGGGGCTGCTATCCAATGAGGTGGACTCCTGGATGACCGGAGTCAATACCAACGTCGAAGGCCGCAGCCAGCGTGTGCTCGCGCGCTACAGCGGCAGCCTGCAGCAGTTTCGTGAACAGGCCAATGCGTTTGCAGCTGCGGGGTACACGGGGCTGAGCCTGGATTGAGCGAGGCCCGAGCGGACCCGAGCCTGGGTCGAGCCCCTGCGACGACCTATCGCGAGGGCATATCCGCCAGTCCAAACCCGAGATGCACCGTGGCATCCTCGGGAATCGGCGGCACACTGGCTTCCCAGTGTTCCCAGGCAGTGCGCAGCGCAGCCAGCCGTTCAGGGCGGCGTTTGGCCAGATTCGCCCGCTCACGCTCGTCACTGGCCAGATCAAACAGGTACTCATGGTCATCGACCCTGAGGTACTTCCATGAACCATCGCGATGGGCGCGCTGCCGCCGGTGCTTCATGCGCCAATACAGCGGCCGCGCCATCGTGGCCGACGGGTCGCGCAAGACGGGCAGCAAAGACACACCATCCAGCGGATAGTCCGGATGCGGCGCCACACCGGCCGCATCCAGAAAGGTGGCGGTCCAGTCCATGGTGATGCAGTGCTGGGCGCTGATGCTGCCCGCGCGGATCAAGGCCGGCCACTGCGCAATGTAGGGCACGCGGATGCCGCCTTCGGTGAGATCCATCTTGCCGCCCACCAGCGGCCAGTTATCAGAAAAGCGCTCGCCGCCGTTGTCGCTGGTGAAGACCACCAGGGTGTTCTCGAGCTGGCCGGTGCGCTCCAGGGCTTCAAGCACCTGGCCAATGCCCTCGTCCATGTGATGGATCATGCGACGGTAGGTCTCGATATTGCCGCCATCGAGATGGAAAAGATTATTTTTCGTTGCTTCTGCAACCGCCCTGTCTTCGCGGGTTTCCCAGGGCCAGTGGGGCGCTGTGTAGTGCAGGCTCATCATGAAGGGCGGGTTGCCGCGCGAGGGCGCCTCGGCAGCCCAGCGCTCGATGGTCTGCACCGCCCGCTTCGAGAGCGCATCGGTCAGGTACTCGTCGCTGTGGACCGGGGTCTCGCCTTCCCAGAGATCGTCATTGCCGCGCGAGTCCTTGTGGCTGAAATAGTCCACTGCGCCAGCCATAGGGCCGAAGTACTCCTCATAGCCCGATTTGAGCGGTCCGAAGTGCGGCGGAAAACCCAGATGCCATTTGCCGACCAGCGCAGTGCGATAGCCGGCATCGCGAAGCAGCGAGGGCAGGGTGGGATGCTGCGGCGGCAGGCCCAGAGTGCCGCTCGTGCGTGCCGCACTGGCGATCGGCTCTTCTGCCGCACCACGCAGGCGGTACTGCCAGCGCCCGGTAATAAGTGCAAAGCGGGTAGGCGAGCACACCGAAGAGTTGGCATAGCCTTGAGTGAAGCGGATGCCGCGTGCGGCCATCGCATCGAGCACCGGCGAGACCGGCCCGAAGCTGGCTTCACGTCCGCCATAACAGCCCAGATCCGCAAAGCCGAGATCGTCGGCAAGAATGAAGACCAGGTTGGGGCGTTGCGCGCGTGTAGGCGTCTTGGGTGCGGATGGGTTTGAACTCATGCGGACTCTCCGAACAGATCGGATCAACAAGGACGTTGAAGAAGACGGGCTGGATCGCTCAGGGCAGCATTCGCGTGATGACCGGTAAAGCTTGCTGTCCGGCCACCAGTGCGGCTCCTGGCAGGTAAGCCCTCAGCGACAAGCGCATGCGGTTCTGACCCTCGGGCGGGGCGGGCAGCCAGTTCGCGCGTGCTTTGGGGTCGGTAGGCTCAGAACGGCTGATCACCAGGTCGATTGAGCCATCGGCATTTTTGGCCAGCCCCGAGGTGCGATCACCAATGGCATAGCGGCCGATGGGATTGTTGGCAAAGAAGGAGCGACCGTCGCTCTCCCATTGGTACATCGTGATCGACCAAAAGGCGCCCGCGTCGATGCCGGTCGGTGGAATGCGCACCTGGTAGGTGGCGGTGGGCTCCAGAGGCCGGCCTTCGGCGTCCTGGTCGGTGCCCAGATAAAGCGCCTCCTGTACCGGCAAGGCAGCCAGACCACCCAGGGCCACCGCCGCCCGCAGGGGATAGTCGCCGTTGTAGGTGCCGATACTGTCCTTGGGATAACGCCAGCCCTGCACCCGGCGGTCTTCAAATCCACCCGTCGCCCGAAGATCGCTCGACAGTGTTCCGAAGTGCGCTGCCCAGCCGGGTGCAGCCGCTTTCACCTCCTCAGCACGCACTCCGGCCCCCAGGCCCAGAGACCGCCAGCGTTGGAGCAGGCCCTGCTCGGCAGCGGGGATGCCGTTACGGGTCAGTGCATGATTGACCACGGCCAGGTAGTTGGCAGGGTCGGTGGGCATGCCCTGCGTCGGCCTGGGCGCAGGCCGCTCCCGCTCGCGTGCAGTCGCGGCAGAGGCTGCGCTGTTCTGGGGGAATGCAGGGTCGCTGGACTCGGGCGGCGCGTTCAGCGCACGCACCTGAATCGCATCCTGCAGGGGATGTACCGTGCGGGCATCGGCGTTGTCGCGCACCTCGATACGCACCAGCATCCAGATGTCGGGCGTAGGCAGTCGGAGAACCCTCATGCCCTCGGGCGGCTGCGCCGGGTCGGAGTTGAGCGCCACCCACAAGGTCAGGTCGCCTTCGCCGGCATTGCGTGAGCCCACCACCGCGGCGTTGTTGGTAAAGGCATCCAGAAATTGCAGCGACCAATAGCGTTGCGCAATGCGGGGCACCTTCACGAGTACCGGCCCGTCCGACAGATCGAGCCAGGCGCTCGAGTACAGGGTGTCGTTGTTGGGCGTGGTCACAGCGCGAGAGGTGTGATCGGCCAGTGTGCGCCGGTGGGCGATGCGGTTGGCGCGGCCTTGCAAGGGGCTTAGCGGATGCGACATCGCCAGATGCCGCGTGCGCGCCATCTCGTAGATCGGAAAGCTGTAAATGAAGGCGTCGGTGTAGGTGGCTGCGTCGGCCATCCTGGTCTCCTTGGGCTATGCGAGCACTCTCGTCCGCTCTCTTTTGCGGTGGCGCTTGATGGTGCGGCGCTGAGGTGCATTGTGCCGCAGTGTGCTGTGCCCTGGCCCCGACCTGGATTTAACCGGGCCAGCGCCTTCTCAAATCAATCGCATGCGCCAGTGCCGAGCCCATCAGACCCGCCACAATCCAGGGCCAGCTAGCGTCGGCAGCGAGCGCGCGTAGCGCGAGCATCAGCGAGAGGCCTGCGAGCAGATTGGGCACCCACGCGGCGGGCGCGAGGCCCCGGCCTGTGATCCGGTGAAAGCCCCACAGCGCGAGCATCTCGAGCAGAGTGAAGCCAATCACTGCATCGATCAGCAGCAGGATCAAACCCGTGCCAGCCCCAGCAAGTGGGCCATGTCCTTGAAGAAGATGCG
>JBEELY010000192.1:0-20781 GCA_041167925.1 Pseudomonadota bacterium
GAAGCGGCGCCACTCCTCGGCAGCGCGGGTCCGCGCATCCATCTTCGTGCCCACCAGTGCCACCCGACGCTGCAGTCGGTCGGGTGTCCGGTAGTACTTGCGAAGAACATCGAGAAAGGGACTCGTGGCCAGGATGTCGAACATCGAGGGCTGCAGGGGCACCAGCACGCCATCTGCAATGTCAAGCACCTTGCCGAGCTTGCCATCGCTGATCTGTGCGGGCGTATCCAGCACCACATGGGTCGCCCCCTTGGGCGGACGAAACAGATTGCCCTCGACCTCCCAAGACTGGATCGCAGCCGCCTCGGCGGGCCGCAGATTCAGCCAGTCGCGCGAGGAGCCCTGTCGATCGATGTCGCCAAGCACCACGCAATGGCCTCGCGACGCGAAATAACCGGCGACCTGGGTGGCCAGCGTGGATTTGCCCACGCCCCCCTTGGGATTCAAAACAGCGATGACGGGCATGGCAGTGTTTGATGGACGAAATCAGAATGGATCGAGCAACAAAACAGGGCGCAGGAGCAGTACAAGGAGCGCCGCGCGGAAAAATCAGGGCTTGAGTGCATCTAGCACGATCGCGGCGGTCAGCAGCTCGGGCAATACCAGTGGCTGCGGCCTGCCCGGCCGATAGACCAGATAGAGCGGCACGCCATTACGACCGTGGCGCGCGAGTTCGGCTGTGATGACAGGATCCTGGCGCGTCCAGTCGGCCCTAAATAGGGCCACCTGATGAGTTGCGAAGGCCTGCTGCACCCGCGCCGTCTCGAGCACCAGCTTTTTGTTGGCCTGACAGCTCACGCACCAGGCCGCCGTGAAATCAACAAACACCGGCTGGCCGGCCGCCAGGGCGTCGCGCACCGCGGCCTCGCTCCAGGGCCTCCAGACCGATGTTTGCGACGCCGCAGGCGTGGCGCCTGCAGAGACAGCAGAAGCGACCGATGCGGCCGACGATGAAGAGGCTGAAGGAACGGCGGACTGCGCAGCCGTCTGCCCCTGAGCGGCATGGCCTGCATCAGCGTCGATTCCGGCCCACAGCAGCGCACCGAGGGCAATAGCCAGCCCGGTCACCAGCAACCAGACCCTGGCCCGCAGGGCGCTGCGCGCAAAGGCGCGGCAATGCCAGGCCCAAGCCGCAAGCGCCAGTGCCACCGCGGCCAGCAGTACCCTCAGGACCGCATCAGGACCGGTCTGCTGCGCAAGGACCCACACCAGCCAGGCGGCACTGGCATACATCGGAAAGGCCAGCACCGAGCGCAGGGTCTGCATCCAGGGCCCCGGACGCGGCAGACGGGACAGGGCCTGCGGCCACCAGCCCAGCAAAAGATAAGGCAGCGCCATGCCCACTCCCACGGCCAGAAAGACGCCCATGGCCGCCCAGCCAGGCATGGTGAGGGTGAGCCCTACCGCCGATCCCATGAAGGGCGCCGTGCAGGGCGTGGCCACCAGCACGGCCAGCACCCCGGAAAAAAACGCGCTTAGGCGGTGCGAACCGGTGGAGCCAGCCGCCGCTTGCGCACCGGAAGCAGTCCCGCTTCGTGGGGCTCGACCCACTTCGAGCTGGCCCAGCCGGGTCAGGCTCACGCCAATCTCGAAGACACCCGAAAAATTGAGCCCCACCCCCATGAAGAGCAAGGCCATAGCGGCCACGAACGCCGGCGACTGCAGCTGAAAGCCCCATCCGATGGCCATCCCGGCAGAACGCAAAACAAGCATGAGGCCGGCCAGGGCTGCAAAGCAGACCAGGATGCCCAGCACGAAAGCCCACAGACCGCTGCGCAAGGCCGCCCGTCCTGCCGCAGAGTGCGGGTCTCCGCCCGCCAAGGAGGCCAGCTTGAGTCCCACCACCGGAAAGACACAGGGCATGAGGTTGAGGATGAGGCCGCCTACTGCCGCCAGAACCATCGCGATGCCCCAGCTGGTGAGGTCCATCGAGGCCGGCGCCGCGTCGGGCGTCGTGCCTGCGCCTGCGCTTGTGCCTGTGGGCCGGTCAGCCACGGAGATGAGCCTGCCCTCGGGCAAGACGCCCTGCCCGGCCGAGGCACGCAACCAGCTCACCCCCCCATCGATCCGCACGGCACCTTCGATCACCTCGTCTGCCGCGACGCCGGCGCCGTCGGCCAGGGCAAGCTCCAGACGCCAGCCTTCAGGCTGTTGCAGCAGGCGCTGCGGTGCAGGCGCGGACAACCAGCCTGGACGCACCGGAAAGAACTCCACCTGTTGCGGGGGCGCATTCGAGGCCGCAATGCTCAGTGCCACGCCTTGCGGATGCCTGATCCATTGGGCCGTCAGCGCACCGCCAGGATCGGGCACCTGCTCGAGCGCCTTTCGAATCGGCTGGGCATGCCCCGACTCGCGCATGGCTTCGGCGGGAGGCCGGATCGGCAAATCGAGTGACAAGGACGCCTCACCAGGAATGCAGACCTCACGACAGATCAACCAGGCTGCCTTGGCCCGCAAGGTGACTGAGGTCTGGCCCGCGGCCCAGGTGGCCGGAAGCGTGAGCCGCATGGGGAGCAAGACTTCGCCCTCGTAGCCATAATTGGCCAGAGGTCCGACCCAGAGCCTCATGGGCACCGGCCAGTGCAGTGCGCCGAGCACCGCCCCGGGCGGCAACTCGGGACTCAGGGTGGTAGGCAATCCAGAGTCACCTGGGTTTTGCCAGTAGGTATGCCAGTGCGGGTCATGCTTGAGGCGCAAGGCCAGCCAGAGCGTCTCGCCCGCGGCCACGCTCTGTCGATCGGCAACCCATTCGATCTCGAGGGCATCGATGCGCTGCGCCCCCATCACCTTGGGACGTGCGGCATCGGGCAAAAGACTCTGGGCGCGTGTCGGCGCCGCACTCAGCGCAAGCAACAGTGCCAGAACCAAGCTGCCCAGCAGAGCAGCCCAGCCACCCGGCGTGCGGACCCGCAGGGCCCCTTGCCAGGCTGAATCATCAAATCGTTTCATGCGCGAATCCTAACCGAGCCTCCCGCTTTGACGACCTGACTCCGACGGTGGGCCCGCCCGACCTGACGGCCTGCCGGCTTGACCCTGGAGGATCGAATCCCTACCATCAACCGATGGATCAGGATCTTTCAGAGCTCGAGGCGCGCATCTCGCAACTCCTCACGGTGGTGCGCAGGCTCTCCGAACACAACCAGACCTTGCGGGCCGAGCTCGAGCAGGCAACGGCCATGCACAGTCAGCTCAAGGCACGCATGGGCGAGGCGCGCACCCGTGTCCAGGCGGTTCTCGACCGGCTTCCCCGTCACGACGAATCTCAGCTGCCCCTGGGCCTGGGACCGGATCCGCTTGATCAGAACCTGCTTGCCAGTCAGGCTTTGGCTGAAAACCAGGCGGCGCACTGAGCATGGAGCAGATCTCTGTCCGCATTCTCGACCGCGACTACCGGCTCGCCGTGCCTTCTGAAGGCAAAGAGCAGCTCATTGCAGCAGCCCGTGCGGTGGATGAGCGCATGTGTGCCCTGCGGGACTCCGGACGCGTCGTAGGAACCGATCGCATTGCCGTCATGGCAGCGCTTCAGCTGGCCAACGAACTCGTGGGTCTGCGCGAGAGTGCTCAGGCCCCTGGGCAGACCTCCACAAGCGCCATCACCCAGGCCACCGACGAAACTTCGGCCGAGCGGGTCAGGCGCGTCCGCCGCCTCACCGCCGAGATCGACGCCGAGCTGCGACGCCAGGAATCGCTGTTCTGACCCACCCGCCCCTGGCGGGCTGCGGTACCATCGGCGCACACCCTGCAGTGTTCGCTACGGTCAAACATTCCTTGAACCAATGCGAAAGCACCCAGGTCGCAGGGAATGACGAGCGTCACTGTTGTGCGCGTCCCACTACGCGGATGCACCTGATGTGATGCCCCCGGCGGCCGACCTGAACTTCACGGTTCAGGATGATGACCGAACGGCACAGGCGGGGTGCCCCCTTCTTCCCGCGAGTGCCCATGGACGCCTTCACGATTGCCCTGCTGCTGGCCCTGGGCGCCTTTGCTGGCTTTGCCGCTGGCCTTCTGGGCATCGGCGGTGGCATGCTCATGGTGCCCTTCATGATCATGCTGCTGAGTGCGCAAGGCTTTGCCGCTGATCAGCTCATCAAGGTGGCCATTGCCACCTCGCTCACCACCATTGCCTTCACCTCGATCTCCAGCGTGCGGGCACATCACCGACGCGGTGCGGTGCGCTGGGACGCCGCACGGGCCTTGGCCCCGGGCATCCTGCTTGGCTCCCTCGTTGCAGCCCAGTTTGCGGGCGCGCTGCCCGGTCGGATGCTGGCCCTGCTCTTCGGTCTGTTCCTGGGCTTTTCCGCCCTCAAGATGCTCACCGGCAAGCCGCCTCAGGCGCAAGGCGCTCTGCCTTCGGCTGCCGGCATGTTCGGCATGGGTGGTCTGATTGGCGCACTCTCGGCCGTGCTTGGAGCTGGCGGTGGTTTTCTGACCGTGCCCTTTCTGGTACGACGCAGCGTATCAATGCAGCAGGCGGTAGCCACCAGTGCGGCCTGTGGCTTTCCGATCGCGCTGGCTGGTGCAGTGGGCTATGTCATCTCAGGATGGAATGCCAACCTGCCCGCCGGCACCCTGGGCTACATCTATCTGCCTGCCCTGGCCGCCATTTCGATCGCCAGTGTATTCACCGCACCGCTGGGCGCGAAGGTGGCGCACGCCCTGCCCACCCAGACCCTCAAACGGGTTTTTGCGGGCCTGCTGCTTGCGCTGGCCCTGTACATGCTGTTCAAGGCCTGGAACGGCAGCTGAGTTCAGTCTGAATAGCGCTTGCGCAACTCGTTTTTCTGAACCTTGCCCATGGCATTGCGCGGCAGTTCATCGACGACATGCACGCGCTTAGGGACCTTGAACGAAGCGATCTGGGTCTTGAGCTGGGCGATGATGCCCGCCTCATCCAGCGCGGCACCGGGCTTGCGCACCACGACGGCCGTGACGGCCTCGCCAAAGTCGCGATGCGGCACGCCGATGACGGCCGACTCCATGACTCCGGGCATATCGTCGAGGTAGGACTCGATCTCTTTGGGATAGACGTTGTAGCCCCCGCTGATGATCAGGTCCTTGCTGCGGCCCACAATGCTCAGATAGCCGTTTTCGTCATAGCGACCAACATCGCCGGTCTTAAACCAGCCATCGGCCGTAAACTCCTCGCGGGTCTTTTCAGGCATGCGCCAGTAGCCGCCAAACACATTGGGGCCGCGCACCTCGATGCCGCCAATCTCGCCACAGCCGCAAAGCCCCCCTTTGTCGTCCACCACCCTGGCAGACACGCCAGGCAGCGGCAGGCCGACTGTGCCAGCGACCCGGTTGCCATCGTAGGGATTGGAGGTCAGCATGACCGTCTCGCTCATGCCATAGCGCTCAAGAATGCGCTGGCCCGTACGAGCCTCAAACTGACGGAAGGTCTCGGTCAGCAGCGGCGCCGAACCTGAAATGAAGAGCCGCATGTTGCGTACCGCGCTGGCATCAAATGCAGCTTCGTCAAGCAAACGCACGTACATGGTGGGCACGCCCATGAACACCGTGGCGCGGGGCAGATGCGCCACCACCGCCTTGGGATCGAAGCGGTTCATCCAGATCATGCGCGCGCCGGCCAGTAGCGCACCGTGCAAGGCCACAAAGAGGCCGTGCACATGGAAGATCGGCAGGGCATGCAGCAGCACGTCGCTCCCCCGCCAGCGCCAGTAGCTGTCGAGCATGAGCGCATTGCTCGCGAGGTTGCCATGCGAGAGCATGGCGCCCTTGCTGCGTCCGGTGGTGCCTGAGGTGTAGAGGATGGCGGCCATGTCGCTTGCCTGCTTGCGCGCAGCCGGGCATCGGTCCGGGAACGGAGCGGCGGCTTCAAGCAGACTGCCCGAACCACGATCAGACAAGGTGTACACCCGACGCGCGCCCCGAGCGCGTGCCAGCGGCTCGATCCAGTTCAGGTTGCCGGGAGAACACACCACCACGGCTGGCTCAGCATCTTGCAGGAAATAGTCGATCTCGGCCGACTGATAGGCTGAGTTGAGCGGCAGAAAGACATGGCCTGCGCGCAGCGTAGCCAGGTACAGGCACACGGCCTCGACCGACTTGTCGACCTGTACCGCCACGCGTGAGCCTGTGGGAAGGCGCAGCGATTTGAGCAGGTTGGCGATACGCGCGCTGGCAAAGTCAAGGTCCTGCCAGCTCCAGTAATGGCCCTCGGTGGTTTCGATGGCGCAGGCGGTGCGCTGCTTGGGAAAGCGCGCGGACAGGATCGCAAAGAGGTTGTCGTTCATGATGCTTCAGTCAGTCGAGTTTGGCGCCAGAGTCCTTGACCACCTTGGCCCATTTGCGCACTTCAGTATCGACATACTGGGCCATGGCTTCGGGCGTGCCGCCCCCGGGCTCGGCGCCAAGCTGCTTCCAGGTGTCTGACAACTCCTTGCCCTGAAGTGCCGCCGCCACGGCCTGCTGCATGCGCAGCACGAGCTCACGCGGCGTGCCCGTCGGTGCCCAAATCGCATACCAGGTGCGCGCGACGTAGCCCTTAACCCCGAGCTCGTCAAAAGAAGGCACTTCGGGCAATGCAAAGGAACGCTTCTCACTGGTGACTGCCAAAGGCACCAGGCGGCCGTTACGGATGAAAGGCATGGCACTGCCCAGACCGTCAAACATGAAGTCGAGCTGGCCCGCCAGAAGGTCCTGCAGGGCCGGGCCGGCGCCACGGTAGGGGATGTGCGTCATGAAGGTGCGGGTGAGGGTCTTGTAGAGCTCGACCGTGAGCTGATGCGCCGTGCCATTGCCCGCCGAACCAAAGTTGAGCTTGCCCGGGTTGGCGCGAACATAGTCGAGAAACTCCTGATGCGTGCGCATCTTGAGTTTCTGAGGATTGATGACGAGCACATTGGGCACCGAGGAGAGCATCGTGACCGGCATCAGGTCTTTTTGCAGGTCGTAGCCCAGCTTGGGGTACATGCTCACCGCAATGGTGTGATGCACCGCGCCGATCAGGAAGGTGTAGCCGTCGGCGGGCGATTTGGCCGCCACTTCGGCCCCGAGGGTGCCGCCTGCCCCGCCACGATTGTCGATCAGCACGGGCTGGCCCAGCGACGCCGTGAGGACCTTGGCCAGGGGACGCGCGAAGGCGTCGGTGCCTCCGCCCGGAGGGAAGGGCACGATGAGGCGCACGGGCTTGGTCGGCCAGGTGGTCTGGGCCCGGGCCTCGCTCATGACCGCAGCAAGCGGTGCAGCACCAAGGCCAGCAGCAGCGGCCATGCGGCCGAGAATGGCGCGACGCCGGGACGATGAAACGCTCATGAGGGTCTCCTGTTCAAATCGGCAGGTACCGTGCGGGTCAGCAGCCAGGCACCGGCCATCATCATGGGAATGGAGAGGATCTGACCCATGGTCAGACCCCCTGCGAGCAGCCCGAGAAAGGCATCAGGCTCCCGGGCAAACTCGACAGCGAAGCGCAGCATGCCGTAAACGAGCAGAAACAGGCCCGATACCCGACCGACCGCGCGAGGCTTGGCCGAATAGAGCCAGAGGACAGCCAGCAGCAGCAGACCCTCACCGGCGAACTGATACAGCTGCGACGGATGACGCGCAACTGCAGTGCCTGATTGGGGAAAGACCATGGCCCAGGGCAGATCGGTAGCCCGCCCCCAGAGTTCGCCATTGATGAAGTTGCCCAGGCGGCCAAAGGCCAGACCAGCGGGCACCAGGGGCGCCACAAAATCCATGAGCTGCAGAAAGCCCATCCGCTTGCGCCGGGCAAACAGCGCACAAGCCACCAGCACCCCGATCAGGCCGCCATGAAAAGCCATGCCTCCTTCCCAGACCGCAATAATCTCCAGGGGATGGCTCAGGTAGTAGCCGGGCTTGTAAAACAGCACATAGCCCAGACGCCCGCCGAGCACCACGCCGGCCACCCCCCAGAAGAGCAGGTCTTCGACATCGGGCGCGGACAGCCCCGTGCTGCGGCCATAGTGGCTATGGCGCACTCGCCAACGTCCGAGCAAATAAAACGCGAGGAAGGCCAGCAGGTACATCAGCCCATACCAGTGGATCGCCACGGGGCCAAGCTGGAGGGCAACAGGATTGAACTGGGGATGGGTCAGCATGGCCGGGATTCTCCCATGACACCCGCTCGGGGTGATCGGGCATTTGCCGATCCCTCGCTCTGCCTTTTACCATCGCTCGTTTTGGCAGCCGCCCCGGCCTGCCTTCTCACCCGAGGGCCACACCGGCCCGCCCTTGATGAGGGCCGAATCGGCCCGCCTTTTCCCGCACAGGCCCAGACCATGACAGACGCAAACCGCCGCTCGCGCAACATTACCGAGGGCGTTGCCCGCGCGCCCAACCGCTCGATGTATTACGCAATGGGCTACAAGAAGTCCGACTTCGCCAACCCGATGATCGGCATCGCCAACGGGCATTCCACCATCACCCCCTGCAACTCGGGTTTGCAACCGCTGGCCGATGCCACCGAAAAGGCAATCCGCGAGGCTGGTGGCAATCCTCAGCTCTTCGGAACCCCCACGATTTCCGATGGCATGTCGATGGGTACGGAAGGCATGAAGTACTCGCTGATTTCGCGTGAAGTGATCGGCGATTGCATCGAGACCGCAGTGCAGGGCCAGTGGATGGACGGCGTGCTGGTGCTAGGCGGCTGCGACAAAAACATGCCGGGCGGCATGATGGGCATCCTGCGCTGCAATGTGCCGGCCATCTATGTCTATGGCGGCACCATCAAGCCCGGCCACTGGAAAGGCAAGGACCTGACGGTGGTCTCGATCTTCGAGGCGGTGGGTGAGTTCTCGCGCGGCCGCATGAGCGAGGAAGACTTCGAGGGCATCGAGAAAAACGCCGTGCCGGGCACGGGTTCGTGCGGCGGTATGTACACCGCCAACACCATGTCCTCTTCGTTCGAAGCCCTGGGCATGAGCCTGCTGGGCTCCTCGACCATGGCCAACCCCGATGCCGACAAACTCGAATCGGCGCGCGAGTCTGCCCGCGTGCTGGTGCAGGCCGTAAGAAACAACCTGCGTCCGTCCGACATCGTGACGCGCAAGTCCATCGAGAACGCCGTGACCCTGATCATGGCCACCGGCGGATCGACCAATGCGGTGCTGCACTACCTGGCCATCGCGCACTCGGCCGGCATCACCTTCACGATCGACGACTTCGAAGTCATTCGCAAGCGCGTGCCCGTGATTTGCGACCTCAAGCCCTCGGGCCAGTATGTGGCCACCGACCTGCACAAGGCAGGCGGCATTCCGCAGGTTCTGCGCATCCTTCTGGACGCGGGCCTGCTGCATGGCGATTGCATGACCATCACCGGTCGCACCATGGCCGAGGAACTCGCTGCGGTGCCCAGTGAGCCGCGCGCCGACCAGAAGGTGATCTTCCCGGTCAGCCAGGCCATCTATGCCCAAGGGCATCTGGCGATCCTGAAGGGCAACCTCTCACCTGAGGGTGCGGTCGCCAAGATCACCGGCCTGAAGAACCCGGTGATTACCGGCCCGGCACGGGTGTTTGATGATGAGCAGTCGGCCCTGGCCGCCATCATGGAAGACCGGATCAAGGCGGGCGATGTGCTTGTGCTGCGCTATCTCGGACCCAAAGGCGCACCGGGCATGCCCGAGATGCTCGCGCCCACCTCGGCCATCATCGGCGCGGGTCTGGGCGAATCGGTGGCCTTGATTACCGATGGACGCTTTTCGGGCGGCACCTGGGGCATGGTCGTGGGGCATGTTGCCCCCGAAGCGGCCGCGGGTGGTCTGATCGGCCTGGTGCATGAGGGCGACTCGATCACGGTCGATGCGCACCAATTGCTGCTGCAACTCAATGTCGACGACGCCGAGATCGGACGCCGTCGTGCGGCCTGGACGCCTCCCACCCCGCGCTATACGCGAGGGGTGCTCGCCAAGTTTGCAAAGCTGGCTTCAAGTGCCAGCAAAGGCGCGGTTACCGACCTTTTCGAGTAAGGGCTCCCGGGCGATCATCGGGTCGCCTGCGACGGTCAAAACCGAGCAGGCGCTCGAGCCATTCCCACCAGATCACGGTCAGTGCGAAGGGACTCAGCACCCACCACCACGACCAGCCAGCGACCGGCTCGACGCCCAGAGCCTTCAGCGCCAGCAGCACAGCGCCGACCCAGAGTAAAGGCATGGGATTCTCCTGAAGGACGAGACCCCACGCTGTATGATCCGGCCACTGTCGTCAGGCAGCCGCCCACCGGCGGTTGTCGTCAACCGACCTGTGGCAGCCACCGTTGATCCGGACACGCCCACCTCCACCGCCTTCCCTTTTCTCCTGGAGCTTCCATGAACGCCCGAATCCTGGCCCCCCTGTTCGCAGCCGCCACTCTGATCGCCGCAGCACCGGCGCACGCCAGTGCCGATCTGGCCAAGTCCAAGAATTGCCTGGCCTGCCATGCCCCCGACAAGAAGCTGATCGGCCCGTCGTACAAAGATGTCGCCGCCAAGTACGCAAGCGACAAAGAAGCCGTCACCAAGCTCGCGCAAAAGATCCGCGCAGGTGGCGTGGGCAGCTGGGGTCAGATCCCCATGCCCGCCAACCCCCAGGTCAGCGCCGATGAAGCCGTTGCCCTGGCCAAGTGGGTCATGGCCACCAAGTAAGGCTCAAAGTAAGGTTCACTCAGAGCCAGATGGGCCGCAATACGGGCCCATCGCTCACGCACGGTTCACGCAAGAAGAGTCGCACAAGAGGTCATCACGACCTCTTGGACGCTCAGGATTCTTCAGCCGGCGTCTTCCAGGGCAGCACTTCTTCAAAGCCCTGTCCACGGTCATCTACGATGACCATGCGCGCGCCCCAGACGCCATGCCGCTGGCGCGGACTAAACGAGATCGGCGGGAGCACGCCCGTCTCGAAGCGCGAAATCGACTCCAAGGACTTACGCAAGCCCGGTGCTTCGGGTTGACGTCCTGAGCGACGCAGGGCCTCGATCGTGAGGCATGCGCCAGCCCAGGCCTGGGCCTGCAGGGCAGGCTCCACCAAGGCGCCGCCCGATACTTTCAGGTCCGCGACCAGGCGCGAGGGATCAAACTCCTTGCCCAGGGGACCTGCATGAGCAAGCCAAAGGCGCTGGCGCTGGGCCGCCGGCCACTGAAAGGCCGCACGCCCGACCTCGGTACTGAGTGCGAAGACCGGTCCGGTGTAATCGGGCAGTGCACTGAGCAGTTCGAGCCCGCCCAGGACCACCACGGCATCCAGAGGCCCTTTCACGGACGCCCGATCCTGTGCCGTGATCCAGCGGATGCCCTTGTGCATGTCGGCCTGGGCGCGGGCCGCCTTGAGAGCCGCCTGCTGCCGGGCCTGCGGGCCAGCCAACAGCAAGACCTGACCCTTGCCCTGCAATCGGCCCACCACCGTATCCACCACAACCCGCGCCTGATCGCTCGACTGCCCATGCAGTTCATACACCGCAGGCCAGGCTCCGCTGCCAAAGGGCTGCGGCCAGATCGGCGCAATGACCGGCCAGTCATCCTGCCCGGAGACCACGGGCTTCATGCTGTCGGGAAGACGGTCGTGGGGCCACCAGGGCGACACCAGCGCGAGAGACCGCTTGCGCAAGGCCGCCAACTGGTCGGGCGCCTGTTCGCCGGCAGAGTCGATCACATCGAGCTCGACCCGGCGTCCGAAGACCAGACCTTCACGGCCCGCCCGATCGAAGCAGGCCTGCAAAGCCTGACGCACCGCCTGGCCTCGTGCGGCCTGAGGACCACTGAGGGGCAGTGCAGCACCGAACACGACGCGATCGGCATGCACCCCGGCGCGATGGTCCTGCTCACTGCCCAGCACACGGAGATAGGAGACCAGATCGGCGGCCTCGCGCGGCCCCAACACGAAGCGAGGCATGGCTGACGAGAGACTGCGTCCGGACGGATCGGTTCCGGTACGGATGGCCTGCAGCAAGGTCGCCTCGGTATAGGCCGGTCGACCGAATCCATTGCCCGCGGCAGGGCGTGGACGGCTGAGCGCTTCCCAGCGCAGGCTGGGCGCAATCAGGCCGCCCTCGCGGCTGCCATTGCCATCGGAGCCATGGCACTTGATACAGGCCGCAGTCGCTCCGGTGATCTCTACACCGCGCGAGATCTGCCCGATGAGATCTGCACCTGCACGGGTCGTGCCTGCACGAAAGAGGGTTCGACCCGCAGCCACTGCCTGCTCGGAGGGCGCTGGGGCCGCCGTCTGCGCCTGGGCAAGGCTGCTTGCGAGCACCCACAGCAGCATTGGGGCCAACAGGGCCCGCATCGTCGGCATCATCAGGCGCCGCGGTCGTTCTGGGCCTTGCGGATGGCATTCATGATCGCCGAGGGCGGTGACATGGCATGCATCTTCATCCAGAGTCCGGTGCGCTCGTTGCCCACCCACAGGACAGCGGTGTGCTCATCCTTGGTCTCTTCGTAGAGCCCGAGCTTGTGCAGAACCCAATCGATGTTCTCTTTCTTGCCAGTCACGAAGGTCCAGCCCTGCCGCACCGAATGCTTCGAGGCATAGGCCCGCAACACATCGGGAGTGTCATTGGCCGGATCGACCGTGACCGACACCAGATGCACATTGCCCATAGACTTTTCGGCCAGTTGCTGCTGAACCTTGGCCAGGTTGTGGGTCATGGGCGAGCAGACCTCCTTGCACGAGGCAAAGAAGGAGTTCAGCACCACCACCCGGTCCTTGAGCAGATCATCGTAGAAGCGGACCGTGTCGCCCTTCTGGGTGCGCACGGGCAGGTTGGTGAACCATTCCGCACCCAGTTTCTGGCGGGTCGCTGTGTCGGTCGCAGCAGCAGAGACCTTCTTCGCAGCCGTGGCCGAGGAGCCATTCGCCGATGGGGCATTCGCCGATGCGGAACTCACCGATAGGGAATTGGTCGAAACCTTTTGCGCTGCTGAAGCCGTACCGACCAGACGCTCGACAATGGCCTGCGGTGCAGCCAGGCCCGAGGAGCGTGTCCAGGTCCGGCCCGCTTCGTCGCTGATGTAGACCAGCGGCGCATGGTCATCAGGATCGCCCGTGCCAATGGCGAAGGCCTTGAGGATCTCGTCAATCGATTTGCGGCTGCCGGTCACGAAGGTCCAGCCCGGCTCGGCACCAAACTTGCGGCCGAAGGCAGTGAGCGCCTCGGGCGTGTCGGTCAGGGGATCGACCGACACCGAAATGAGGTGGACATCGTCGCGCTTGCGGGCCTTGAGATCCTGCTGCACCGCGCGAAAGGTTGCAGTCATGGGCGAACAGACCGAGGTACATGAGGTGAAGATGAAGTTGATCGCGACCTTGCGACCCTTGATGAGGTCGCTGTTGAAGCGAACGAGCTTGCCGTTTTGATCGCGCACCTGCACGTCGGGGATACGCGGTGTGGCGGCTTCCCAGGATGAGGGCGCCTTGGCCACGGCCTCGGTGGCGCCCTTGGCAGACGCACCAGACGCGGGTTTCGAGTGGTCGTGACCGGCATGGGCGCTCACCAGGTCGGGCGCGGCCATCAGTGCGAGCGCAAGCGCCGCTGGCGCTGCGACTGCGCGCATGGAAAACACCACAGGGCGGGCGAAGAAAGACATCGTTGTGAAGGGCATCGGTGATGAGCTCATCGCGGGTGGGATCATTTCGCGGTCGAAGAGACCGCGGAGGAGGAGGTCTGCGCCGGGGCACCGGGCGTGCGGACTGCAGCCGAGGCCGAAGCTTGGGTCAATCCAACATCGAAGTCTGTGGCATCGATCACATCGAAGCCCGCACCACGGGACTCGACAGCAACCCGGATGCGGTACTTGCCCGGCTGCAACAGGCGTTGGTCAATGGCATAGACCCCGGGGCTGAGCTCGCGTGCCACCTGGCGCTGCTGCCACAGACCCGGCAGCTGCATGACCATGATCTGAACGTCGGTCAGACCCGGCAGGGGCTTGCCGCTCTTGCCATCGGTCAGACGCACCTGGACCTGCGCCACCTGTCCGGGCTGCGGGTCACGGGGCAGCTGGACCTTGGCCTTGGTCACCAGATCAATGGGTAGCTTTTCGCCGCTGGGTGCAACACCGCCCACGGCTACATCGAAGCAGTGCATGGCCCGCGGCGAATTGAGCAGCACGGGCAAGACATACTTGCCAGGGCGCTCGGGCTGCAAACGAGACACATAGACCCCAGGCTCCACCTCGCGCAGGCTCTGATCACGCACCATCAGGGCGCGAGGCGCGCGCTTGTAGGTCTGGAATGTGCCCTGCGGCGCCATCATGCCCTCCATGTAGTAGTAGATATTGAAGTCGGCACCGTTGGCCATGACCACGCCCTCACCATCCGGCGAGGGCGCAATGATGTCGGACACACCAATGGCGGCAGCGTCGGCATTGGGGGCCTTCTGGAACATGGGCACCACATTGGAGGCCATCTCGCCGCGCTCAAGCGCTTTCAAGTCGATCATGGTGACCTTGGTCGAGGCCAGACTACGCACATAGCCAAACCGGCCGCTGAAAACGATCTGGTCCGGGTTCGGCTCGACCGCGAGAGATCCGGTCACGACATTCGAGGAGGTGTCGACCGCCCAGGCTCGCGAGGCGGATGAACTCAACGCCAGAACATGGCGCCCTGAGGGCGTCGTGCGCAGGGCCACCACGCCACGCCCCAGGCTCGGGCGAGCCTCGATCTTGCCGCTGGCGGGGTCGACCACGCTGAGCTTGTCGTCATTAACGCCTGCCACATACAGGCGCTGCGACAGGGGGCTCCAGGCAAGCGCCAGAGGGGTTCCGGCGATCTTGACGCGGGCACTCACGGTGCGGGTCTTGGGATCGATGAGCGTGAGCTGCTCGGCCTTGCTACTGGTGACTGCAATCGGGCCCTCCAGGCTCGTGGCCAGAAGACCATGGAACCCCGCTCCGATGGGAATGCGTGCAAGCTCGTTGAACTTGGTGGTGTCAATGGCCACCAGCTGGTCGGACTGATCCAGCGCCACCCAGGCCACCGCGCCGTCGGGCTGCAACACAATGCGCCGCGGCTCTCCGCCCACCTTCAGGGTATTGACCAGGCGCCGGCCTTTGAGGTCGACGATGGCCACCGACCCGATCGACGGCATGGTCACCAGCATCATGTCGCGGTCATCGAGCAGCACCCAGTCGTCGCCATTGGCGGGCAGCTGAACAATGCTTTCCAGCTTGGTCACGTTCATCGAGACCTGGGGATTAATGACCGTGACGGTCTGGTCCTGGTTCAGGGTGATGAAGTGAAAGACATTCATGTCGTGATCGGCCCGCTGCGACAGGCGTCCGCTCACGAAGCGCTTGACCTGGCCTTCGCAGCTCTCTGCGGCCAGATCGGCATTCATGCGGGCCATCCAGGCCCGCGGCCGAACGCCCGTGAGTGGCTGTCCGGAAGCGGCATCGGTCAGACGCAGGCGCACTCGCGTGTCCTCACCCACCATGACGCTCTTGCTGCCTTGCGGCTGCAACGCAAGCTCGATGCGAAGACCGCCCTGCTCGGCACGCTGGTTGAGAGGCGTGGCTGTGGCTGCAGGGGGCTTTGGATTGGCGAGCGCCGGATCGGGGATCAGCGATGCGCCCAATAGACCGATACCGGCCACGAGGGCCAGCGGGCGCACCAGAGGCAGCGCCAGCGACCGGAATAAGCGCCGGACAAGAGGTCGCTCTTGAGAGGAGAACAGGGATCGAAGCATGGGGGGTCGCGCAATCTCGTGCATGTCGTGGTGCGGCCTACAAAGGGTTTGAACCGGATAGCCGTCAGAACATCACGTCGAGCCCACGCCCAACAAGGCCGGGCAGCCCTGCGGTTTGTGCCGCAGCCTGAATGGCAGATCGCGCGCCCAGGGGCCTGTGGACTGGAGCAGAGCGCTGGCGTGATGAATGTCACATCACGCGGCTGATACATCCGAAAGAATCCTGACCCTGGAGACCGCCCACCGATGCGGCCAATGGGCCTGCAAGGCGCATCAGTCCTGGGTTGGCACGGGTGCTGCACTCAACCACTCGGGTTTTCCATACCTCTCGTCAATTTTTTTAGAGAACTCTCATGATCCCTTTGCCTCCACTCTTGCGACGTCCCCTGGGATGGGCTTTGATGGTGACCGCCATCAGCGCCTCCGGCGGGATTCAAGCGCAGACCACACCGTCCGGTCGGACAGTGCTGGCTGACGTCATTGCACTCGACCAGCCCATCGTCTACAACCGATTCGGCTCGCACAACCCCTACGGCATGATGTATGCGTTGCGACGCGACGTCATCGATCTGGACAGCGGCAAAACGCTGGACAAGATGACCGACGCGGAAATCGCATCGCGCTCCTGCCGTATCGCGCTCAAGCCCGGCAAGCGGCCGCGTCCGCTGGTGCTGCGTGGCAATATCGGCGATCGCATGGACATCAGGTTTACCAACCTGCTGTGCCCGACCGCTGCAGGCATGGGGACCAACAAGCCCAAGACCCGTGTGGCCTCGATGATGTTCAACGGCGTCCAGCACCTGAAGGGCGACCCGAGCTACAACACCTTCGATCCGCGCATCACCGGCATCTCGGGCATCCAGCCCGGTCAGACCCTGACCTACAAGCTCTCGCTCGACCGCGAAGGCAGCCATCTGATTCACGACAACGGCGCGCCCGCCGGCGGTGAATCCGACGGCGGCTCCAACTCGCTGGGCCTGTTCGGTGCCTTGCATGTAGAGCCTAAGAATGCGAAGGCGTATCGCTCGCAGGTGGCCGCGCCGATTCTGGCCGCCGCCAAGGCGCAGGCCATTGCCCCGGCCCTGCTCAACTACGATGCGGTGGACCGCGACGGCAGCCTGACTGGCACCGTTGGCATGCCCCTGCTCAACATGCATCGTGAGCTTGGAGGCGGTCGGGTCGAGATGATCTACACCGACCTCAACGCCATCATCCAGGACTTCACGCCGCAATATCACGGCAAATACAAGGCACCCGCCGCTGCCGTCGCTGAAGGCTACTACCGCGAGTTCACCGTCATCTTCCATGACGAGCTGAAAACCGTGCAGGCCTTTGGTGCGGTCTTCGACCATGAAGGCGTAGGCTCCGGCGTGCGTGACGGCTTTGGCATCAACTATGGCGCAAGCGGTGTCGGCGCCATCGTGGCCGCCAACCGTCTGGGCCTCGGACCGGCCAAGGACTGTGTGGAGTGCGCTTTCGAGGAGTTCTTCCTGACCTCCTGGGCCAACGGCGACCCCGCTATGGTGGTGGCGCCTGGTGCCAATGGTGTTGCGCAGCTCTATCCTGACGATGCCGGCAACGTGCATCACAGCTATCTGGGCGACAACATCAAGTTCCGTAACCTGCAGGCCGGTGCCAAAGAGACGCATGTGTTCCACCTGCATGCGCATCAGTGGTTCACTCAGCCCACCAGTGCGGGCGGCGCGGCCAGCTATCTGGACAGCCAGACCATCGGCCCGATGCAGGTCATGAACTACACCATCAACTGGAAAGGCGGCAACCGCAACAAGACCATCGGTGACTCGATCTATCACTGCCACCTGTACCCGCACTTTGCGCAGGGCATGTGGGCCTTGTGGCGTACCCATGATGTCTTCGAGGACGGTACCCGTCGTCTGCCCGATGGCGAACTGGGCACCGGCACCGACCCGATGACCGGTCAGACCGCGGGTGGCGCCTTCTCGCCGGCCGTGATCCCGATCCGTGGCAACGCGCTTCCGCCTGAGCCCACCTATGGTGCCGATGGCATGCCTGGTTATCCCTTCTACATCGCAGGCAAAGCCGGACGTCGTCCGCCTCAGCCGCCGCTTGATCTGGCACAAGACAGCCAGCTTGGTGCGACCGGTCTGGGCCGTCACCGTATCGACGGGGGTACCCGGGTTCTGGGTGCAGGTGGTCGTAGTGGCGACTGGTCTTCGATCCTGAAGACCGCCACGGTGGAACTGCTGCCGAATGACGGCACCCAGCTCGAGAAGAACGCGATGGCTTTCCATGCCAACGCAGCAGGCTTCCAGACCCGCACTTCCGATGGTCAGACCGCCACCTTCCAGGTGAACGGACGCCCCGCCGTTTCAGGCGCGCCCTTCTCCGACCCCTGTCCGGCGGATGCCCCGGTGCGCGAATACCGCGTCTCGGCGGTGCAACTCGACATGGTGGTCAACAAGCAGGGCTGGCACGATCCTCAGGCACGCATCAATGTGCTGACCAGCGAGGTGGCTGCTTATGAAGGCAAACGCCGTACGGCCGAACCCTTCTTCTTCCGGGCCCATTCCGGCGAGTGCATCAACTTCTATCATCAGAACCGGCTGCCCGCCGAGCTCGCCCTGGATGCCTTCCAGGTGCGCACCCCGACGGACACCATTGGCCAGCACATTCACCTGGTGAAGTTTGACGTCACCAGTGCGGACGGCTCAGCCAACGGCTGGAACTATGAAGACGGCACCTTCGCCCGTGAAGCCCTGATCGAGCGGATCCATGCCGCCAAAGCGGTGGGTGGTGCACTCAAGCGGGTTCTTCCTGACGGCACGATCGTTCCCGAGTCGACCTCGGTGCTGCCGACGGATGCGAATCTGGGCTTCCAGACGACCATCCAGCGCTGGTGGGCCGACCCCCTGCTCGATGTGGCTGGCAAGGACCGCACGCTGCGGACCGTGTTCACGCATGACCACTTCGGTGCCTCGTCCATCCAGCAGCACGGCTTTTATGGTGCCCTGGTGGTGGAGCCTGCTGGCTCGACCTGGCTCAAGCCCGATGGCACGCCGCTCACGACGGGCGTTGGTGCAGAAGCCATGATCCTGAACGCAGCCGACAAGACCACGCATCCGGATACCCGTGAGTTCATGCTCGCCGTGGCCGACTTTGCGCTGATCTACAAGCCCGATGGCACGCCGGTGGACCCCCCTCCCCTGCCCGAGATCATCTCGACCCATCACCACAACCCGTACATGGTCAACTACAAGATGGAAGCAATTCCGCTGCGCCTGTCGGCCAACGGCAATGTCTCCGGCCTGCACACCGATGCACGGGGTGAGCTGTCGAATGTGTTCAGCTCGACGGTCCACGGCGATCCCTTCACGCCGGTCTTCAAGGCCTACGAGGGTGACCGGGTGGCATTCCGCCTGATCCAGGGCGCACAAGAGGTACAGAACTCCTTCCACGTCCACGGCCTGCGCTGGAAACGTGAAGTGGGTGATCCGACCTCGCCGTACGTCGGCGCACAGGAAATCGGTATCAGCGAGCACTTCGAGATGGACATCGCACGTCTGCCCAATGTGGCCGGTGGCGCCAACACCGCCGACTACCTGTTCCACTTCGGCAGCACCGATGCGCTGTGGAATGGATCGTGGGGCATGCTGCGTACCTTTGCCACGCCGACCACTGTGGACCCGGTGAGCAAGACTCTGGCGCAATCGTCTCTGGCGCCCTTGCCTGGCAACCTTCGCGGCCGTGCTACGGCAGCTGCAGTCTCGCCGATCAAGCCGGACGGCTGTCCGACCACCGCTCCCATCAAGAACTTCGCGGTTCAAGCCTGGGCGGCGCGTGATCTGCTCCCCGGTGGCGCACTGGTGTACAACAAGCGTGCTGGCATCACCGATCCCTCAGCTCTGCTCTACGTCCACGCTGGCGATGTTGCAGGTCTGCGTAGCGGTGCCAAGCAGCCCGAGCCCCTGGTGATCCGTGCGAACGCTGGTGATTGCATCAAGGTGACCCTGTCGAACAAGCTGCCCGCCACGCTGCCTGTGCCGGACATGCTGGGCGATGCCATGCTGCCCACGATCACGGGCCTCAATGCGGACGACCTGCGCCCCTCGCGTCAGGTGGGCCTGCATCCGATGCTGGTGAGCTATGACGTGCGCAACAGCGACGGTGCCAATGTGGGCTTCAACCCGCAGCAGACCGTGGGTTCGGGTGCCTCGCGTACCTACACCTGGTATGCGGGCAAGATTGAGCCGGATGCTACCGGACGCCTGCAAGGCATCCCGGTCGAGTTCGGTACGATCCCGCTGCGTGCCATGTCTGACCCGGTGAAACAAGGTTCACAAGGCCTGCTGGGTGTGCTGGTGGTTGAGCCGCAGGGCGCGACCTACTTCAACGAAGCCAACACGGCTGCGCAAGTGGGTGGTACCAAGGCCACGATCCGCGTGCCCGCCTCGGCAGGCAAGCCGGCCCGGGTCTTCAAGGAAAACGTGCTGGTGTATCAGGATGGTCTGAACCTGCGTCTGCGTAACGGCAACAACCATGCCGAGATTGCGCAGCACTGGGTGGGCGACGATACGTATGACATGGGCGAGCGTGCACTGAACTACCGCACCGAACCCCTGGCCACGCGCATCGACTTCACCAAGCAAGACCAAGCTGGTGGCTGCGCCAACCTCACCCAGGTGCTGGCTCAGGACATCAACCCCTGTGTCCTGCCGCCGAACCTGATGGTCGACAACGACGCCCGTCTGCCCGCAGAACTGCGTGGCCTGCCGGTCGAGACGCCGATCTTCAGTGCCAAGCCGGGTGAGTCAGTGGTGTTCCGTGTTGCCCAGCCCGATGGCCGTGCCCGTCAGCACAGCTTCCGGATCAACGGTCACAACTACGCCGACATGCAGCTCGAGGACTACGTCACGCCGGGTAACTCCATCGTGACCCCGGGCAAGGCGCTCAACATCACGCCTTACGGTGGTGCCCAGCCGGGTTACTGGATGTACCGTGATGGTCCGTCGATGTTCGTGAACACCGGCGTGTGGGGTCTGTTCAAAGTGCAGTAAGGGTGGGTGGGGCTGGGGGTGGAGTCCGCTGACGAGACGGCTCCGCCCCCGTAAGCCCCGAAGCACTACTCTCGAAGATGGCCTGTTCACAGGCCATCTTTTTTT
>JBEELY010000133.1:0-3834 GCA_041167925.1 Pseudomonadota bacterium
ACATAGCCATCCTGCGTGGCATAGGGCCGACGATCCGGTGCAAGCAATCGGCTGTAGCCGTAGGGTCCGAGCGGCGGATCAAAGGTGGCGCCTGCCATATGCTCGCCCATCACGAAGGGCAGGATGGTCTCGAACATCGGGATCTCAAGAAACTGTCCGCGCCCGGTGCGTTCACGCTGATACAGCGCGGCTGTGATGGCATTGACCGAAGAGGCACCCACGGCCCGGTCAACAAAGACCAACGGGGCATAGCGCGGGGTGCCGTCAGTAATGCGTGCCAGCAGGGCGGGCACGCCCGCGGCGCCCTGGATCAGGTCGTCATAGGCGGGCCAGTCAGCATAAGGTCCGGCCTGGTCGTAGCCAAAGACTCCCGCATGAATCAGGCGCGGATTGATGGGGGCGAGGTCATCCCAGCCCAGACGTAGCCGCTTCATGGCGGCAGGCCGGATGTTATAGACCAGGATATCGGCGTCTTTGACCAGACGCAGCAGCACTTCGCGGCCTGAGTCCTGCTTGAGGTCGAGCACGATGCCGCGCTTGTTGCGATTGGTCTTGATGAAGCCCGGTCCCATGCCAGGGTTGCGCATGGGGCCGATGCCGCGCGAGGTATCGCCGCTGGGCGACTCCACCTTGATCACGTCGGCGCCCATGTCGCCCAGCAACTGGGTCGCAAAAGGACCCATCAGCACCGAGGTCAGGTCAAGAACACGAACGCCGGCGAGTGGTCCGCCACCCGCGGCAGGATCATCGCCCCAATTCATGCCCGACCTCCCCGCTTCTCGCGCAGGGTGGCCCATTGTTCTTCTGACCAGTCGAGCAGGTCTTCGGCCCCCGAGCTGCGCAGTACCGCACCGCCATCGATGGTGATCATTTCGCCATTGATGTAGCCCGCATGGTCGCTCACCAGATAACTGGCGAGATTGGTGAGCTCGATGTGTTCACCCACGCGGCCCATGGGATTGCGCAGGTTGTCCTTGTCGCGTCCGGCCGGACGCAACTGGCCCCAGGCACCAGGTGTGGGAAAGGGGCCTGGTGCAATGCCCACCATGCGCACGCCTTTGGGGCCCCATTCGACGGCCAGACTGCGGATCATGGCCAGATGGGCTGACTTGGCCATGGCCGAGGGCACCGTGAAGGCGCGGCCGGTGATCGTGGACGTGGACAGGATGCCCAGCGCCACGCCCCGACGGCCCGAGGCAATCCAGCGCTTGCCGCACTCGAGCGTGCAGTAGAGCGTGCCATGCAGGGTGGAGGCCAGGATGGCATCGGCTGCACGGGCCGACAGATGCTCGGTCTGGGCAATAAAGTTGGCTGCGGCATTGTTGACCAGCACGTCAATGGGTGCCGCCTCCCAGGCCTGCTTCATCATGCCTTCCACCGCGAGCGGATCACGGACATCGCAGGGAATGGTCTGAATGTCCGCGCCGGTGGCCTGATGAATGTCGGTAGCGGTCTGGGCCAGCACTTCGGCCCGGCGGCTGGTGAGCACCAGGCTTGCGCCCAGCTCGGCAAAGCGGCGCGCCATAGCGGCGCCCAGGCCGGTGCCGCCACCGGTCACCAGAATGCGCTTACCTGCAAGAAGATCGGTCTGGAACATGTCACTTGGGCTGGATGCCGGCCTGTTCGGCCACTTTTTTGAAGCGCTCGTATTCGGAGCGCTGGAAGTCCCTCATGGCGTCGAGGCTGAGCATGAGGGGAACGGTTGCGTTGTTGGTCTGGTAGGTCTTGCCCTCGGGAGAGTTCATCGCAAAGCGGATGCCTTCGGCCAGTCGGGCGGTGATGTCGTCGGGGGTTTCGCTGCGAACATAAAACGCTGCGAAGGTATAGGTCTCGAAGCCCGCAAAGCCGAGTTCAAGCATGGTTGGCACGTCGGCAAAGCGTGGATCCCGCCGGTCGCCGGTGATGGCGAGCACACGCAGTCGTCCGTCTTTCACCAGCGCAGCGGTACCGCTCAGGTCATTGACGCCAAGATCAAGCTGTCCACCGGCCACATCGGTCTGCGATTGAACCCCGCCCTTGTAATTCACGTAGTTGACCGGCACCCCCGCGACCAGCCCCAGCCAGCGCGCGATGAGCATGTAGCCTTCCGAGTAGCTGCCCACGTTCAGGGTCTTGCCCTCGCGTCGCGCGGCCTCGAGCAGGTCTCGAAGGCTGCGATACGGGGAGTCACCCTTCACGATGAAGGCCGCGCTGCCAATCAGCATTCCGTGTACAGGACGGAAGTCCTTGAATGGATCGTAAGGCAGGCTCTTGCTGAGCACAGGATTGACCGCCATCGGGGAGTTGGTCCCGATAAAGACGGTGTGTCCATCGGCCGGCGCCGCCTTGACCGCCTGCGCTGCCACTGCACCGCTGGCGCCGGGCCGGTTCTCCACCTGAACCGGCTGGCCCCACAAGCGGCCGATCACCTCGCCATAAGCGCGGGCGCCACTGTCCGCTCCGCTGCCTGCCGCAAAGGGCACCACAAAACGAATGGGGCGTGATGGAAAGGAGGCGGCAGCCTGGGCTTGGGCAGGCAGGCTGCGTTGGAGCAGCAGCAGCGTTGCAGCGCTGGAGAGCAGATGGCGGCGCGGGTTCATCGGTGCTGTCCTTATTTGGGCTGGATGCCGGCCATCTCGGCCACCTTCTTGAAGCGCTCATAGTCACGCCGCTGAAAATCTCCAAGCTCCTTGGTGTGCATCATCATGGGGACTCCCGAGTTGGCTGCCTGATAGGCCTTGCCTTCGGGGGAGTTCATGGCGCCTCGTACCGCATCGGCCAGTTTGTTGGTGATGTCGTCAGGCGTCTCAGCGCGCGCGAAGAGGGAGGCAAAGACATAGGTTTCGAAGCCCTCGAAGCCCTGCTCGATCATGGTTCTGAGGTCGGGGTACTTTGGATCACGCTGGGCACTGGTAATGGCAAGCGGCTTGATCTTGCCGGACTTCCACAAAGGAACGATGCCGCTCGAGTCGTTCACGGCCAGGTCCAGCTGACCCGCTGCCACATCGGTCTGGGCCTGCACGCCGCCCTTGTACGTAATGTGATTGATCTTGACGCCCGCTGCGGCGCCCAGCCAGGTGGCCACCAGCATGTAGCCGTCGGAGTAATTGCCGACGTTGAGCGTGCGGCCCTCCTTGCGCGCTGCCGCCATGAAATCGGTGATGGAGTTGTATGGTGAATCTCCTTTCACCACGAAGGTGGCGCCTCCGTAGGACAGGCCATGCACCGGCCTGAAGTCCTTGAAGGCGTCATAGGGCAGCGATTTGTTGAGCACTGGCATGACACACATCGGCGAGGTGCTGCCCAGCAACAGGGTGTGTCCATCCGCCGGGGCTTGTTTGACCGTCTGGATCGCCACCAGACCGCTGCCACCAGGACGGTTTTCGATCAGGACGGGCTGCCCCAGAAGGCGGGCCATGACCTCCCCATAGGCACGGGACGCACTGTCTGAACCACTGCCGGCATTGAAGGGCACGATGATGCGGATGGGTTTGGACGGGAATGAGGCGGCCTGGCCTCGCGCAAGGCCGGGGAGCACTGCAGGAACGATCCCCGCGGCGGCGGCGCTGATCACGCGACGGCGTTGTGTGGACTGGGTCATGGCTGATTTCTCCGGTGTTGACAGGGTGGTTAAGCTTGATGGACTGAAAAATGGGGGTTACGCACAGAGGATCGTGCCGCGTTGTTGAAGCTGCGCGATCTCCTGATCACACAGACCGGCCTCGCGCAGGACGTCCAAGGTGTGTTCTCCGATGCGGGGCGCGTGGCGGGCCAGTTCAGCCGGCGATGCTGAAAAAAGGGTGGGAGGACGAACGGCGCGAATCGGCCCTTCGCTCGGATGCGCCACGGTCTGGA
>JBEELY010000147.1:0-26284 GCA_041167925.1 Pseudomonadota bacterium
CTCGAGGTCTGACTGTTCCCTCATGCCTTGACCTCCATCATGAGAACCCGGCTTCCCTCGTGTAACCCGAGCCGCCACGCATCTCCTGCCGCAAATTCGATCACCGCGCTCGAGCGTGGACACCAGAGCACACGACCCGATGCCACATGACGCTCGACACTCAGCACTTGGCCGAAAACGTCGAGAAACACCACATCGATCGGGCGGCGCATGCCCAGGGTGTGCACGGCCATGCAGGCACTCAGCAAGAGCCCACAGCCTGCGGGAAGCCGACGTTCGCCGAGCAAGCCGACAAGACGCGCCCAGGGGCTTCTTGCATGAACGACACCGACAATCACAAGCGGATTGATCCCTGGCGGCTTATTGGAACGGATTGCAGGGGTCCTCTCTAGGCTAATCGCGGCTGATCTTCCTGCTCTCATCGCAACAACCCCTCCTGCACCAGACGCACGCCCACCGGAAAGAAGAGCAGCAAAAAAGTGCAAGGAAAGATGAATACCAGCAGAGGAAACAGCATCTTCACCGGTGCTTTCATAGCCACCTTTTCTGCGTAAAGAAAACGCTCTTCGCGCCGCTGGTCTGCCTGCGCACGCAACAGAGGCCCCAGACTGCTGCCCTGCTGCTGGGCGGACACCATGGCAGCAACCCAGTTCGATACCGCAGGCAGGTCCATGCGCTGTGCCATGGATCTGAGGGCCTCAGATCGGGCGCTACCCGCCCTAACCTCTTGCAGCATGCGTTGCATCTCGTCGCGAAGCGGACCCTGCGGCCCTTTGTCTGCCGCATGTCCAAGCGCAGCCGCAAGCGATGCCCCCGATTCGACACTAAGCGTGAGCAAATCAAGAACGAAAGGGAGCGCCTTCAAAATGGCGCGTTCCCGTGTTTTACGCCGCAGACGAAGCCATCGTTCAGGCCACCACAGACCCGCCAGCGATGCGCCCGAGCCGATGATGAGAATGGATGTCATTGGAATGGGCCCACGCTCTAATACCGCCAAAGAATCGATCACCATCCAGACGATGAGCACGAGCAGGCTCGTACCGAGCGCACCTAAAGCCAGGGCAATTCGAAGCGCCAGCAACTGCGAAGCCTGAAGTTCGGAGGACAGCCCGCTTTGCACTATCAAAGCGGTATCGCGGTCGAACACCGCCCTGAGCCAGCGGGTTTGCGCCAGGGACTCGGTCTTTCGTTCAATGAATAAGACCATGGGCTGCAGGGGCGCAAAAGGGCTTTTATGAAAAAGAAGCGCTCGCACCGGGGCTGCGTGCGACGCGGTTGCACCGTCAGGACGGCCCCACACCAGGCCCCAAAGGCACATCGCTGATACACCGCCCAACACCATCACAATGCCAAGGATCATCTAGACCTCCACCTGGGTGATGCGTCGAATGAAATGCAGCCCGCAGGCCTCGAGCAAGGCAATGACCACCACAAGAAACCGACCGGGCCAGGTGGTAAAGAGAGACTGCATCGCCTGCGGTTCGATCAGGAAGAGCGCTGCTCCGACTGCGAGCGGCAAGGCCACCATCACCCAACCCTGCAAGCGGCCTTGCGCTGTCAGGGCATCGATCCGCCCCTCGAGTGCTGCCTTGCGCCGAAGCGTCTGAGAAAGACGATCGAGGGTTTCGGCAAGCTGCCCACCGGTTTCCTGGGAGATCCGAACCGCAGCGACAAAGAGGGATAGGCCTTCGCTCGGCGCGCGATCGCACAGTCGCAGCAGGGCGATCTCCAGCGGCACGCCCATCCGCTGTTCCCGTAAGCACAGTGCGAGCTCCTGTCCGCAGGGTGCGGGCAGCTCCCGGCAAGCCTGGGTCATGGCCTGGCTCAGACTGGCGCCCGACTTCAACCCGGCACCGATCAGACCCAAGGCATCTGGCCACTGAGAGGCCAGCCGCCGAAGCCGGCGAGAGATCAACACACGCGAGGCCACCACTGGCGTGACCGCGGCCAGGGCGCCGACCAGCAAGGCAACCAACCACTGCGTGGTAAACAACCCGAAAAGCAGCGCCAGAACGATGACGAACAGGGCATGGAATTGCAGCCCGCGGGCCACATTGAATGTAAAGAACTGCTCGCCCAGGCGCTCTCCCATGTCCAGATGAAAGCGTTCGACCCAAAGGCGTAGCGCAATGCGCAAAGACTCATGGAAAAGCAGGACGGCACAACCCACCGCGATAAAGACGGCCAGCGCGACCATCATCATGAGGAGAAGGCTCATCACCGTGCCCTTGAAGAGAAAATCGACAGGTCAAGCGACGCGCCGGTGCGGGCCAACTTCTCGTAAAACTGGGGCACAACGTCACAAGCCACAAAGCCAAGATCGGGCTGATACTCGAAGAGGGTCTGCATCTGGATGCGACCAGACTCGGTGCCAGTCACTTCGGCAATCGTGGTGATGCGCCGTCGCCCGTCTGCAAAGCGGGCCTGATGCACGATCAGATCGATGGCCGACGCGATCTGTTCACGCAGGGCCAGTACAGGCAGATCCATGCCAGCCATCAGGACCAGCACTTCCAGCCGGGAGGTCACATCGCGAGCGCTGTTGGCATGCAAGGTGGTCAGAGACCCGTCGTGGCCTGTGTTCATGGCCTGGAGCATGTCCAGGGCCTCTGCGCCACGGCACTCTCCGACCACGATCCGGTCCGGTCGCATGCGCAAGGCATTGCGCACCAGATCCCGGATGGTGATTTCACCGCGCTGCTCCAGGTTGGGCGGGCGGGCCTCAAGACTCAGTACATGATCGCCACGCAGGCTGAGTTCAGCAGAATCTTCAATCGTGAGAACCCGCTCACCAGGGGGAATCAGATTGGAGAGCAGATTGAGCAGGGTGGTCTTGCCTGACCCCGTGCCGCCCGAGATGATGATGTTGCGACGACTGGCCACGCAGACCGATAGAAACTCGAGCATGGCCGCACTTGCACTGCCGCGGTCGACCAGGTCCTGAATTGACATGAGGCTGCGCGTGAATCGACGAATGGTGAGTGCCGATCCACGCAGTGACAATGGTGCGAGTACGGCATTGACCCTGGACCCATCGGGCAGGCGAGCATCCACCATCGGCGAGCCCTCATCAATCCGTCGACCCAGCGGGGTGACGATCCGATCCAGTACCCGACGCAGGTCGGATTCGCCCTGAAAGCGAAGTGGACTACGTTGCAGACGCCCTTGCCGCTCGACCCAGATCTCGGCAGGTCCGTTGATCATGATTTCGGTGATCGAGGGATCGGCAAGAAGCGCATCCAGCGGGCCCAGACCCAGTGCGGCATCGACCACTTCGCGAACCAGCTGCTGCTCATCCAGACTGGATGGGAAACCGTCGCTCGCGGCAATCAGTTGCCGTACGAGTTCGGCGACCTGAGTCCTGAGTTCGGTATCGTTGTGACGGGACAAGTCCTGCCGACGAAGATCCATTGCCCTCAGTGTCTCCCGTTGCAGGCGCTCGGACCAGGACTGCATGAGGATGTTGTGGGCCATAGGCCCGATAGTGTTCACACCGCTGGCACCGTTCGCATCACCTGAGCCGCGGGACTCGCCACGGTCCAGGGAAGTTGGGCGTTCAAAGTGGCCTGGGCTGTCCGCATAGCGTATGAACTCCTGCGCTTGCTGACGGGCAGACAAGGGATTAGGTTCAGGAGTTAGGTGCTGAGCGGGCTGTTCGGGGCGAATAAACGGATCGCCCGAAGAAAAATGGGCGTGACGGTCTGGATAAACTGCAGGCGAAACAAATGAATCCGCCTGTAAAGGGGGTGCCGGCATTTTTCTGACCGTCAGACGAAACCCTCCAATGTCGATCAGGTCGGCGGCCGTCACCGGGCCGAATCGGTCGATCCGCTGTCCATTGACCACCGTGCCAGTAATCGACCCGGCGTCTTCGAGTTGGAGCCCGCCCGCGACATCGCGAAGCTCAGCATGACGCTTGGCCACACGCCAGCCGGGCAGACTCACTTCGCACAGTGCGGCGCGACCAATACGACAGGGCAGGCTGACGATATTCAGACTGCGGGTGGCGTGATCGGGATGTTCGATTGTGATGTTCAGCATGGCGACACTCACATGGGCGAATCGACCGGCAGGGACTGAGGGGCCGCATCTGATTCGATAGGTGCTGGCCACCGGGCCTTGGGAAACCCAGGCTGCTCGCGCAGCTGCTTGCGTTGCTCCGAGGCTCGCTCGGCAAAGTCCGGGCCTTGTGTTGAGGAACTGATCGCTTGAGGCGTGGGCTGGCCCTCGACAAAACGGGGCGTGATGAAAACGGCCAGTTCAGTCTGTCGATCTCTGAACTGACGGGAACGAAACAGCGGACCCAGCACCGGCAGATCCCCCGCGGCGGGGACCTTGTCGAGGTTGCGACTGCCTTCATCCGTAAGAAGACCGGCGATCACGAGCGTCTCACCCTCACGCAAATTGACCTCCGACTCGGCGCGACGCTTGATCAGACCAGGCACCTCCTTGACTGCGACCTCGAAATTGATCGAGGAGATCTCGGTGGCAATTCGCGCGGCAATCACACCGGAGCTGCTGGCGACCGGACTCACATCAAATTTGATGCCGTACTCCTTAAAGGCCACCGATGCGTTTCCCAGTGCACCTGAGACGGGAATGGGCAACTCCCCGCCGGCGACAAACCGGGCCTGCCCCCCTGATCGGCATGCCAGGCGGGGTTCAGCCAGGATCACGGCATCTCCGTTTTGCACCATCAGCTGCAGACGCGAAGTGAGCGATGAGGCCAGTGAAAGACTGACACCAGGGCGCCAGGTGCGAGGCCGCGTCTCGAGACCGGCAGCGTCACCATTGCCACCCGGCTGCAGGGCCCGACTCCGGTGGGCATCACCCAGCACCTGAAAGCTCGGCCCATTCATGCTTGCGTTCCAGCGTACGCCGATGTCTTCAAGGAGTTCGCGGCGCATTTCGATGAACTTCACGTCCATGGCGATCATGCGCTCCATACCCACCCTGCCTGCAAAATTGATGACCCCGGGATATCGGCGACTGACCTCCTGCAGGCGCGCCCCTTGCTCTTCGTTGGCTGGGTCTCCCTCGATGAGGATCTTGTCGCCCACTGCCCGCACCTGAAGACTGCCCTGCCCCGACAACAGTGCCCTCACCTCCTCGAAGACGCGATGCTGTTCGGCTGCAATCACCTGAATGACGTGGGTCCGCGGTGGGCCCTGCCGACCCCAGATCAGTAAGGTGGTCTGTCCCGGGGATTCCGGAAGCACCAGGACCTGTCGGTCGTCGAGGGCGGCAGCCTGCAGCACCTTGCCATTGCCGATGGCGATTCGACGCACCTCAGGCTCATTCAATACATGGGCCTGCCCGACGGCGAGTTGAAGGGTCTGTGCAGCCAGAGGATTGCCGATACCAAGCAGAAGCGCCAGGCCGTGATGGACCCTCAATGGGAAGGGGAACAAATGAAGGTGCAGATCGCATTTGAAAGACGAGAGAAACATCGATCACTCCAGGGGCGTCGGTCAACGCAACAAAGGCACGGAGGTGGGAGGGGAAAGGTCGGGCCAGGCAGGCAAGGTTTTGCCTGCAGGGGCAGCAGGCTGCACGGAGGCCGTACCGATCTGGCCTGAATCGCTCCCCGAGCTTGCGGCGGGTGAAGCTGCGGATCGGGGATTCGATGTGTGCCCCACTGAGATCGGCGTCGAGGCAGATGCGCCTGTGGCGGACGACAATGGGCCGCGGCCGCCGACAATCACCTCGACACCAGGATCGCCAGTCCCGCGGGGCTGGGTCGGCAGACGACCCGATTGACCTCCCTGGGGCAGTTGTGCCAACGGCCCTGTGGGAGGAATCGCCTGATTCGCAACTGGGGCACGATGTTGCGTGCCGTGCATGGCCTGGAGCACACCTGCCATGCCCGAGCCCGTGGGCCTCACGATACCCATCAGCTCGTGCACATCGAGCAAGCGATCTTCGTGGGATTCACGATCGGAGGGATTGCGCAACACCGCGGTCAGACGCCCGCTTCTCTGGGCAACGACCAGCCTCTGGGCCTGCTCGGGATCAACCTCGACCGTAATCGCGCTGAAGGTTCGCCCAGGTGCATCCTCAGAGGGTACGGCGCGCGCATTACGACCCGTGGCAATCACGACGACGTCCTGCATGACCGTACGGGTAAGTTCGGGCAAGGACACGCCAGCGACGGGCGTAGGCCGCCATGACAACAGCAGGTCAATACGATCGCCCGGCTGCAGGAGACCTGAAATTGCATTGGTCTCGTCGACGGCAATCGTCAGGGCGCGCACACCATGTCGAAGACGACTCGACAGACCCGCCGACTCTGCTGCAAAGACGGCACTTGCTAGCAATGGCTCGCCCGCCTGCATGGGCCATTGCAGACGCAGGCCCTGCACCGAATCAATGCGCGAAGGTGACAGTGCACCACCGGGAATCACTTCCCGAGGCAAGGATCGCACCGCCAGATTGGCTGGGCTGACCGACTCACCCCGCTGCAGAGCGCGGGCGGCAACAAGCACTTCGACGCGCTCGTGCGCCACGCCAAGTCGAGCACGCTCGACTTCCACGCGTTCCTCGATGTAACGATGTGCGCCCAGTGCAGCAAGCAGACCAAACCCCAGCATGCCCGCGACCAGTCCGACCGTTCGCCAGGCAGCCCAGCGCTCGCGGATGGCCTGCAGCCCCTTGACCATGCGGGCCCTCATGGCAGTGCGAGCCCGCGGGCCATGCGGGCATGATGGTCGTGAAGTGAAAACACCAGTCTCGCCAGTGGCGAGTCATCCACCAGACTGAAGACGGCCAACACCAGCACGAGGGTCAGCAACACAGCCTCGAGTGCGGCCTGACCACGCTGTGGCCTGAGAATGCGCTGGGCGTGCGGCAACGTGAACAAGGAGGCAGGCCAGGCCTGCGCTTGTTTCAGTATCGGGAAGGATTTCATTGCACACGACTCCAGTGCATGACGATGGAGGTGGACTCGCCCTGGGTGGCCAGCGTTGCGATGAGTTCGTCGCCGCGGCGTCGAAGGGCCAGGGCTTCGCCGGGCTCTCCGCGATACCAGGCTGCACGTTGGGCAGGAAGGCCCAGTGCGCCATCGGGCTGATAGCCCGCGCGTTGCGCACGAGTGAGCAATCCCAGCGAGAGCTCGGCCGCAGGCCGGCTGCTGCTCGCCACCAGCGTGCCGGCCAGACGCCCCGCATCGTGATGGGTGATGCGCCGCAACACGCGGGTCGACTCAGGCAACCAGTCTTGAAGCTCATCGAGCGCAGTCGCCGTGTGGCGTACACGCCCCGACATCGCTGTGGCGCCGGGCGCAGCATTGGCATCAGGACGGACCCAGATCGAACTCAAGCCCTCGGCTCCACGCGATGTGCTTCGCACCTGCACGGTGTGAATGCCATCAGGCGCAAGCGCTGACACGATGCGCCACTCGCCTCGCGTGACAGCAATCACCTGGCGGCCTGCCTCGCGGAAATGCGCCTGAGCAGCCTCGCTCAGGGATTGCGCGCTCTGGTTGCTGCGAAATCGCCAGGTGCGAACCGACTGGCCATCAATGGCCGAATCACTCATGACAACCTCCTGTCGGAAGGTCTCGGGCAATGCATCCATACGGATCTCCATGAAGGGCTTGGTGGTGCTTGTGACGGGCGAGTAGATGGCTGGAATCAGGCGCCGTCCTGAAACCAGATGCCGCCACCTGAATCAGGGGGAGGTTCTTCAGGGGCAGGGACAAGAGGCAAAGGCCAGGGACTCAGCCCCAGTCGATCAGGCGGTACCCGATCAACATCGATGAAGTAGGGGCTGAATTCGGAGGCAGCGGGCTCCAGCCCGACCCAGGAGGCGAGTTGCAGAAGTCCGCGCACGGGCCACCAACCGGCGCGAAGGGCTTCGTCGACATAGGGAATCCTTTGCCCCCGATCGACTCGGCTGCGCACCGTATCTGGCGCAGGGCCTTCGGGCGCCCGGGCCATCCAGTCATCCGACAGCACCGCGAGTGCTGACTCCAGTCGCATGGAGCCCGCAAGAGAGACCGATACCCGCGCCCTGGACAGGCCTGCGTCCAGGCTCAGTCCGAAGCGCCCGGGTCCCGCCAGATTGGAAAGCAGATCGACCGCGTTGGGGATGGACTGGGATGCACTGCCTCTTGCAAAGGCGAATGGCGTGTTGAAACGCAAGGGCTCCCAATGCACGCTGATCCCGCGCATCGGATCGTCTGGATCACCAGGGCGCACTGTCTGCCAAAGCACAGACGAGGCGCGATCAAAGGCCTGCAATGAAGCAGGATCAGGCCTGCCTCCCGCTGGGCAACCGGATGGCAGCACGGTGCACTCAAAGGCGGCTTCACGCGCGGCTAAGACCGTCGCCTGCTGAAGATCGATCAGACGGGCGAGCCAGATCGCGCCGAACAAGATCGGGACCAGGGCCATCAGCCCCACCAGCCCTTCGATGAGAGACTGTCCGGACTGACACGATCTGCCACTCCAGCGTACAGGTCTGCACCGAAAACCGTTGATTGAAAGAATGGCTTGCATGTCAGTCAACCTGCGCCAGAGCCAAAGCCCGGTCGGCAGCGCTGGGAGCCACCAGCCTGGCCTGCCAGTAGGGATTGAACAGGCTGGCGTATTCGGTGCGTTCCGGCGCGCCAGGAGGTCGAAGGAAATGAACCTCCGCTGCGGACAAGGCCCAGATCCTGCGATTGGAGGAACCCGTGCTGGTGTTGATCGCTTTGAGCAGGGCACCCGCGGTACCGGTGGTCGCTGAGGTCACTTCAGGACCCTGAGCCGACGCATCGCGACGGGCGATGACCGCTAGCCGCCCTCTTGGGAACTGGGTATTGGCGAGCGCCTCGTAGTTGAGTTCACGCAGGCGGGCGATGCCCTCATAACCCGACTCGCTGAACATCACCTCGGCAGCGCGTTGTCGCGCCATAGGATTGAGCATGAGATCACCAGAAGTGGCGGTCACGGTGTTGCGTACCTCGCCTGCCTCTGCAGCGCCCCAGCCCAGTGGCATGGCCTCGTTCTCACGGCAACGGAACCAGGACAACCGGCGCAGATGAAAGGACAGGGTATCGACCGACTCCCACCGATCGAGGGCCTCGGACAGCGTGGTGACGCCGCGCTTGCGCAGGCGCATCAGGTTGAAGCACAGTGAGGGGATGAAGGTGTGAATGTCCTCGCTACGAGCGCCGCCCACGAAGGGATCAAGCGAGGCCCGGACCAGGTCTGCCACGCGCTTTCGATCGGCGTCTTCGGTGGCGCGTGCAGTAAACCCCGACCAGGGCTGGACCACATCGGGCAAGACCCAGGCAAAGTGCGCAGGATGGCTTGCGCGAGCGACCTCGGCCGTGACCATGTTGAGTGCAAACCCCAGGCTCGAGAGATGCATGACCTCCTGCGCTCCCTGGAGCAGTGCCTTGTAGCCGACCACCGGCGCGCCGCGTGCAGGAATTTCGAGGGAGGCGGTCAGGCGCGAGGTTTGTGCGGCAATGGCGGCGGCCTCTGCAGCAACCGTGAATACCGGCTCGACAGGAGGCAACATGGCGCCGAAGGCAGCGCCATTGCGCGTGAGGGTTTCGAAGTAGTTGGCCCAGGCCACCAGGGTGACGGCCTGCGCAATGGCGACTTCGTTGGCGATGATGGCCCGATTGGAATACGCATGAAAATTGAGCACCCGAGCGCGCCAGGTGGCAGCGCTCAGGGCCGCGGCGTCGGCCGTGTCGGTCAGGCGCTGTTTTGCCACACTGAGCTGCCCGGACTCGAACAGCAGACGCAGGCAGACAGCGCCCAGTACCAGCAGCCCAAGAGCGAGCACCAGGGCCTGCCCCTTCTGCCTTGCCCGACGGGACACGGCCGTCTGTGGCGGTCTGGCAGCGCTGGGATGCTGGGCGCAATGCAACACGGCCATGTCCCCGGGGCGCTTAGCGGTTGGCTTCGTTGTAGTTGGACAGACCCTTGCGGGTTGCGGCCGAGGACTGGGCGGCACCCGCCTGGCCCTGGGCCGCACCGATCGCGGCGCCCGCGTCCTGGCCTGAGACTTCCATGGCCAGGCCAGCAGTCTGGCTGCGAAGGGTTTGTCCGAGCAGGGAATAGACCCCGATGGCGGCGACGGCGATCAGCGCCACCACGATCAGGTATTCGGTCATGCCCTGACCGACAGAACGGCGGCGTGAACCCGGAGCGCGACGGGCAAGCTTGCTTGCAAGGCGATTGAATCGAGACATGAGAGGACTCCTGAGTAGGTGGGAAGGAGTCCCCATGGTCCTCGACAAAGCGGTCGCGAACCATTGCACCAAAGGCCTAAGACAGGTCGCTTGGCCTAGATCGTCAGCGCTAAACCATCGGTGCAGAAATGCAGATCACATCGCGGTGGCATGCGAATCCGTGCGCGTATACCCAATGCGATTGCGCTGCACCCAGAAATGCAAAGACCAAAGAAAAAGCCCACCGCAATCTATCGACTCGGTGGGCCTGCAGGACCATCGCTCTCGGGAACAGGATCGGTCAGTCACCTGTCGCCAAATTCGCGGGGACACTTTCCAGGCCCCCGCGCAAACGATGCATCAAGCGAACTGCATTACGGTCATGCCGCTTTCTGGTGGCCATCGAAGAACTGCTCGTCTTCGGTCGAGCCCTTGAGCGCTGCGGTGGAGGCATCGCTCTCGATGGTGGTGGTGACGGCATCGAAGTAGCCTGTGCCCACCTCGCGCTGATGCTTGACCGCAGTAAAACCACGCTCGGCAGCCGCGAATTCGGCCTCCTGCAGTTCGACGAAGGCGGTCATGTTGTCGCGGGCATAACCGTAGGCCAGATTGAACATGGAGTAGTTCAGGCTGTGGAAGCCGGCCAGGGTGATGAACTGAAACTTGTAGCCCATGGCGCCGAGTTCGCGCTGGAACTTGGCGATGGTGGAGGCGTCGAGGTTGCGCTTCCAGTTGAACGAGGGCGAGCAGTTGTAGGACAGCATCTTGCCGGGGAACTGCTTGTGGATCGCCTCGGCGAACTGGCGGGCAAAGGCCAGATCGGGCGTGCCGGTCTCGCACCAGATCAGATCGGCATAGGGCGCATAGGCCAGACCCCGGGAGATGGCCTGGTCAATGCCGTTGCGCGTGCGGAAGAAGCCTTCGACCGTACGCTCGCCGGTGATGAAGGGCTTGTCGTTCTCGTCGACATCGGAGGTGACCAGATCTGCGGCTTCAGCATCGGTGCGAGCCAGCAGGATGGTCGGCACGCCCATGACGTCGGCGGCCAGACGAGCCGCAACCAGCTTGGCAACGGCCTCGCGGGAGGGCACCAGCACCTTGCCACCCATATGACCGCATTTCTTGACCGCAGCCAGCTGGTCCTCAAAGTGCACGCCCGAAGCACCTGCTTCGATCATGGATTTCATGAGTTCGAAGGCATTGAGCACGCCACCAAAGCCCGCTTCTGCATCGGCCACGATCGGCGCGAAGTAGTCGGTGTAGCCCTCGTCGCCCGGATTTTTGCCTTCCATCCACTGGATCTGGTCGCAACGCGTCAGCGCATTGTTGATTTTCTTGACCACGGAAGGGACGGAATTGATGGGGTAGAGCGACTGGTCGGGGTACATTTCGCCGGCCAGGTTGGCATCACCTGCAACCTGCCAGCCCGACAGGTAGATGGCCTTCAGACCGGCCTTGACCTGCTGCATGGCCTGATTGCCAGTGAGGGCACCGAGCGAATTCACGAACGGCTCGGTGGTGATCAGGTTCCAAAGCTTTTCAGAGCCACGCTTGGCCAGGGTGTGCTCGACCTGCACCGAGCCGCGAAGGCGGATCACATCAGCGGCGGTATAGCCGCGCTTGATACCGCGCCAGCGGGGATTGTCGGACCACTCTTTTTGCAGCTTCTGGGCTTCGAGTTCACGCGTGGACATGCTTGGGGCTCCTGAAGGACAGTGACGAATGAGAAAAGAAAACGAAAGCTTTCAAGTCGATGGCATGAGGATCAAGGCAACGCTGCAGCCTTGAATTGCATTCAAAGATACCGAAAGATGGTGCGGGGCAACACTCAAAATAGCCCGGTTTCAAAATACTACAATCCTATTTTTTTCAATGACTTGAGATCGACGTTTTGTATCGTGACAAAGCCTCTTTCACAACGAAAAATGATTCTGATGCAGGGCAACACGAAATTTCCGCATCGTGAAACGCCCATGCCGTGGTCTGAAACGACAAGGCGATCGCATGACTGAGGCCCGACGCAGCTTCCGGGGGAACAAACAGTCCCTCCCCAGCAAGCCCTGCCAGGCCTGTGGACGCCCCATGACCTGGCGCAAGGCCTGGGCACGGACCTGGGATGAGGTGCGCTATTGCTCGGACCGATGCCGCGCGCAGAGAAAAAACCAAGCTGCCAAGACATGAGCTCGCACGACGCACCACGACCGCAAGGGCCAACTCAGCCAATCACCGACCTCGTTTTGGTCCTCGGAGATCAGCTGAGCCTGTCTCAGCCTGCGCTTGCAGCCACCTGCCCTGAGCGGGCACGAATCCTGATGGCCGAAGTGCCCGGGGAAAGTCTGGCACCACTGAGCAGCCGGATCCGCACCACGCTCTTTCTGTCGGCCATGCGGCACTTTGCGCTGCAACTACGCGAGTCTGGCTGGACGGTGGATTATCAACGCCTGGGCCAGCATTCTCATCATGATCTGGCTGCCGCCTGGACGCAGGCCATTCGGGACTACGCGCCGCAACGTGTGCTGTGCACCGCCCCGGGCGACTGGCGAGTGCAGCACATGCTCGAAACCACCTGCCGCCAGCTGGGTGTAGCGCTTGAGTTGCTCGAAGACACCCACTTCCTGATCAGCCGCGAGGCCTTCGCCCGTTGGGCAGGACAATCGCGCACGCTGCAGATGGAGCGGTTTTATCGCCACATGCGGGTCAGCCAGAAGGTCCTGATGCAAGGCGATGAACCGCGTGGTGGGCAATGGAATTTTGATGCCGACAATCGAGCGTCCTTTGGCCGCAAGGGCCCGGGTCACATCCCGCCACCGCCCCGCTTCGCGTGGGATGAGATAACGCGAAACGTCATGCAGGATGTCGCCCGACATCTCCCGAAGCTGCCCAGCACGACAGCCGCACCAGACACTGAAGCGCACGGCGAAAGAAAAGCGCTTGCACAGCTCAAGGCACCTCCCCAAGTCGAGCCTCTTACCGAAGTTGAGGACGCTGCCGCCTGGGTCTGGCCCGTCAATCGTGAGCAGGCCCTGATCGCACTACAGGATTTCATTCATCATCGGCTCGCGCTGTTTGGCCCAACGCAAGATGCAATGTGGTCAGGCGAGCCCTTTCTGCACCACAGCCTGATTGCCGCTGCGCTCAATCTCAAACTGCTCGATCCCCGCGAAGTGATCGCAGCAGCCGAACAAGCCCTGGATCAGGGTCAGGTGAGCATCGCAAGCAGCGAGGGCTTTATCAGGCAGATCCTGGGCTGGCGGGAATTCATGCGGGGGGTGTACTGGCTCGATATGCCATCGATGAGGCAAGCCAATCACTTCAATCACACCCAGCCCCTGCCCGACTGGTTCTGGAGCGGGAAAACGCAGATGAACTGCCTGCGCGAGTCCATCACCCAGACCCTGGACTCGGGCTATGCGCACCACATCCAGCGCCTGATGGTGATCGGCAATTTCGCTCTGCTTGCGGGCTTGGATCCGAAGGCAGTCGAAGACTGGTTTTTAGCGGTCTATGTGGATGCTGTGGAATGGGTGGAGTTGCCGAACGTGGCAGGCATGGCGCTCTATGCCAACGGCGGGCGCTTCACCACCAAACCCTATTGCGCCAGCGGCGCCTACATCAAGCGCATGAGCAATTACTGCTCCGGCTGTCGCTATGACCCCGCGCTTCGCACCGGTCCGCGCGCCTGCCCGATCACGACCTTGTATTGGGACTTTTTGATTCGCAACGAGAGCGAATTTGAGGCCAACCCCAGAGCGGCACTGATGATGAAACACGTGGAAAAGCTTGATAGTGATGCCAGGCAAGCGATCCGTGACACCGCCCTGGAGCGACTGCAGTCGATGAACACGCTCTGATTTTCAAATACGCGAGCATCGCCCGATTGCAGCTCAGGCTCGCGCAGCAACAACTCCTGCACTCCCTGGCGACGAACTGACAGTACCTGTGCGGAAAGAAGCTGCCTGCGCTAGAAGACTGACCACAGTGGTGTCGTCCACCTGCCCAAAATGGCGATACCAAGAGGCCACCGCCAGAAAAGGCTCGGGCGTGGCCAGACAGATGAATTCATCTGCCAGAGCCTGCAGTCGCCGCGCAGTCTCGGGGGGCGCTACAGGAATGGCGACCACGACCTGGCCTGCGCCCTGGGCGCGCACCGCCTGAATCGCTGCGGTCATCGTTGCGCCCGTGGCCGCACCATCATCGACCAGAATCACCCGCTTACCGCTCAACACTAAAGGCATGCGGCCTGCTCGAAACATCCGCTCGCGTCGGACCAGTTCGCGCCCCTCATGTCTCTCGACCGCCCCCAAGGCGTCGTGATCCACATGGTCGCCGATCTCCGGATTGATCACTCGCACCCCACCCGAGGCGATCGCGCCTGCGGCGAGCTCGGGCTGCCCGGGCACGCCGAGTTTGCGAACAACCATGACATCAAGCGGTGCGTCGAGGGCCTTAGCAATCGGCAACGCGACCGGCACGCCTCCGCGAGGCAGCGCCAGTACCACGGTACCAGGACCCGCCGTCAGGACCCTGGCCAGTGCCTGACCCGCCGCATGTCGATCATGTAGGGGCAGTGCACAAGGCTGCATCGTCACTCCTCGAACAGAGGCGGCTCTTCCGAGCCTCGATCGACCACCTTCAGCCATCGATCGATCTCCTCCTCTGCGGCGAGCCAATCCTCGAGCTCGGCACCGCTCTCGAAGCCTCGACGCTGCGCCCGTAAAAATGCGGCAGTCGCGATCATCTCCCTGCGCTGCCGCTCATCCAGCAAGGCTTGGCCATTGCCTGACACTGCTGATGCTGATCCTTCCATTAACTTAGTGACTGGCGTTCTTGCCCGCACAGCGCTCTGCCGGGTTTTTTTCACGTCGTGCTTCGCCCGGACTTTCTGCCGCAGGGCATCCGGCTCTGCACCTGCGCGATTGGGTTCCAAGCCATCGGCTCTGTTCATGTCCTGCTCCTCGCTCTTTTAAGCCACCCAGTTCACCCGCAACTGGTATTGCCCTTCAGCAAAGCCGTAGTGCAGCAAGCCCCCAAAGGCATGATGAAGCGCCTTGCCGATCGACTGCACCAGATGCACATCGGTGGTCGTGATCCGCAGGCGACCATCCAGCGCCTCGATATCCATGATCCGCTCCAGCGGATGCTCGGTCTGCAGGCGCTCGGCCACATTTCTGGCGGTCTGCAACACCTCGCTGCGATGTTCATACGCATACGGCCCTTCAATCGTGAGGGTGCCTGCTGGATAGCGGTCGGCAATGCGCTGACAGGCAGGACAGCGGTGAGCGGTCATTGCAGCCGCTGCCTCGATCGCCGCCGATTGGGCGTGGCTTTCCGATTGCCAACGTCCCTGCAGGCACAGAAGGCCGCAGTCAGGGCAGCGCAGTACACCTCGTGCCTTACGCTTGGCGCGGTACGGGTCGTTGCGAGGATCCAGCATGAACTGGAGTCGACGGCCTGGTGAAAATCCAAGGGGGCGGTTCCCGGCAGGGGCGTGCTTCATCGAGGCTCCAGAACAGTCGGTTCACCCTGCTGCTGGAGCAATGCGCGTGCCTGTATTGCGTGCTGCTTGTAGCGCTGCCCTGGCCGCGCCTTGTCGATGCGGATCAACCTGCGCGGTTGCGCATCCAGTCTGCAGTCGACGAAAAAGACGACAGCAGGCGATCAAACAGCGGCTGAGGAACAGCCCGGTCAGCCATGGCCTCGGCCATGCAGAGCAGCCACTGATCGCGCTCCCGACTCGCGATCGGATAGGGCAGATGCCGTGCCCTCAAGCGAGGATGACCAAAGCGCTCGATGTAGTGGTCAGGACCGCCCATCCAGCCACACAAAAACCAGAAGAGCTTGTCGCGCGAACCCTCGAGCGGCACAGGGTGCAGCGCCAGGATGTCCGCAAAACGCTCATCGAGAGACATCCGGTCGTAAAAAGCATCGACCAGGGCCCGTACACCCGGTTCACCGCCCATCAGATCAAAAGCGGATTCGCTCATTGCGCACTCTCTCGCAGGGTCTGCAGGGGCGGTGCATTGACCACACTGCGCAAGCCCAGCGCGCCAGCCAGCATGGCCAGAGCTGCGCCCACGGCCAGGCCCAGAGGCAGCACACTCCAGCGAATTTCATAATCGAACTGAAACACCCGGTCGGCGAGCACCGCGCCAATCGCGCTCGCTCCAATCGCGGCCAGCAAGCCGGCCACCCCGCCCATGGCCGCAAGTTCGAACACCTGGGCACGCCTCAGTTGTGCCCGTGAAGCACCCAGCGCCCGCATCAACGCGGCCTCGCGCAGACGCTCATCCCGCGAACTCGACAATGCTGCATGGAGCACCACCAGCCCGGCCACCAGCGTGAAGATGAACAGGAACTGCACGGCCTTGACCACCTGGCCAAGAATGCCCTGCACTTGCCGAACGATCGCACCCATGTCAAAGATCGTGAGGTTGGGATGTTGGGCTGCCAGCCGGTTAGGCAGCGTGGCCAAGGCCTCGGGCAGATGAAAGGCGGCTACCCAGGTCTGCGGTCGATCCTTCATGGCTGCGGGGCTTGCCACCACAAAGAAGTTCACATTGAGCGAGTCCCAGGCCAGCTTGCGGGTGCCAACGATAGCCACCTCGACCGACTCGCCCGCAATCTCGAAGCTCAGTCGATCACCCACCTTCAGCCCCAGGGTCTTCATCAGCCCGGTTTCCACCGAAATCTCGGCAGCCTTTGGGTCAAGCCAACGCCCCTCCAGAAGCCGATTGTGGCTCTGCATCTGTGCCATGTACGACAGGTTGAACTCGCGTTCAACCAGACGGCGTGCCCGATCTGCGTCGAAGCGCGTGACATCGATATCTTCGCCATTGAGGCCCACCAGACGTGCCCGAATCATGGGCAGCAGCTCTACACGCAAAATGCCGGCCTGCGCGAGGCCCTGCATCACTGCATCTTTCTGGTCAGGCTGGATGTTGATGATGAATCGATTCGGGGCATCCGGCGGCGAGGCCTTTTGCCAGCTGGATAACAGATCGCGCTGCGTGACCGTGAGCAGCATCAGCGCCATCAGACCCGCAGCAAGCGCAGCCACCTGTGCCACCGAAGCGCCACGACGGCGTGATGAAGAGGCCAGAGCCACCCTCAGAGCTGCATTGGCCGCACCCGCACCGAGCAGTCGCCTGACCGGGCCAAGGGCACTCAGCACAAGCCAGGCGCCCGCAGCGAACAGCACACTGGCTGCGAGGAACCCAGCCAGGGCATACGAAGCCAGTTTTGGGTCGCCTGCAAACCAGAAGAGGAGTAAGGCGAAGCTGAAGACGCTGAGCACGAGAGTCCCCCAGACGGAGGCCGAGCCTGATCCAAGGTCGCGACGCAGCACCCGAAGCGGAGGTACGCCAGCCAGTCGCGCGAGCGGAAGCGCGGCAAATCCCAGCAACAGAGCCAGTCCGGCCACCGAAGCTTGTACTGCTGGCCAGGGCCCCGCTACCGGAAGATCCAGCCTGAGTGATTGGCCTGCAAGCCCGACCAGTGCCAGATGCGCCAGCCATCCAATCATGCTGCCCAGCACTCCAGCCACCAGAGCCAGCCAGAACATTTCTGTGAGCAGCAATGCAACCAGCCTGTCTTGCGTGAGTCCGATAGCACGCATGACCGCGCAGGCGTCGAGGTGGCGCTGTGCGAAGCGTCGCGCTGCAAGCGCGATGGCCACTGCGGCAATCAGCGCGGACAACAACGACACCAGCGACAAAAACTGCTGCGCCCGGTCGAGGGTAGCCCGCAACTCCGGGCGTCCATTTTCGAGGGATTCAACCCGCAGACCAGAGGCCCCAGAGCCTGCACTGATCTCACGCTCGAACCGCTTCACGGCCTCAGGTTCACCGGCCAGCAACAAGCGCCAGGTCACTCGACTGGCCGGTTGAATCAGCCCGGTGGCCTCGAGCTCATCCAGGCGCATGAGCACCCGGGGTGCGAAATTCACAAAGTTGTTGCCGCGGTCGGGCTCCAGCGTCACCAGACCTGCCACCCGAAAGTTCGAGCGACCGAGTTGGATCTGTTGCCCGATCTCGATCTCTAGCGCGACCAGAAGGGAGGGATCGACCCAGACCGAACCGGCTGCAGGAATCCCAGGGGCCTCCCGCTCGTCGATACGCAAACCGCCCCGCAGGGGATAGCCGTCTTCTACAGCCTTGACCGACGCCAGCAAGGCTGCGGGCTCGGATCCACGATGGACCGTGGCCATGCTCGGGAATACGACGGTCCTGGCGCGACGCAATCCAAGCTCGCGCGCACGCTCGACCAGAGCTGCAGGCGGCGCGTTGTTGGACGCCACCACCAGGTCGCCGCCAAGCAGTTGGCTGGCCTGCGTCTGCAAAGCTGCGCGCACGCGATCGACAAAAAAACCCACACTGGAAAGCGCAGCGACGGCCACCAGCAGCGCCAGCACAAGCAAGCGCAACTCGCCCGCGCGCCAGTCACGCTGCAGAAAAGCCAGTGAGAGTCGAATCAGCGAGCCCTGAGCGGGCATAGGTCAGCGACTCGAAGGCGCCACGGGATTGACCGGTGGCAGTGCTAATGCAGGAGCCGCTTGCGCGGGGGAAGCCGGTGGCTGGACCACCACCGAGCCACCCAGACCCGGCAGCCCGGCAGGTTCGTCGACCGAATGGACATCGACCACGTAATAGCGCGAATCACCGAAACAGCTGCCAGGCAAGCCGACTTTCTGTTCGTAGGTGAGCGATACACGCTTGCCCATCAGCTTGTTGATCCGCGCGGCCACCTGATCATCCCAGACCGTGAAATAGAACTTCTCGGGAATTGCACCCGGCATGGAGACCAGTGCAAGCTCCCCCTCCCAGGTCTTGCACAGCCAACCTTTCTCGGAAAACTTCTGTACCCAGCCCGCCCGGTCACCTCGAGAGTAGCTCCAGTTCCAGGCAAACGAAAACCAGGCCGCGGGCAGGATCACCACAATGAGCGCGAGCACCAGCAGAACCACGGCAATGCCGCCACGCTGAGCAAAACCGGCACGGGTCCGAGAAGGCGCCACGGCGCCAAAGGGAGTCGCCGTGGACATACGGAGGGACTTGGGCTTGATCATGGACAGAACGGAAATGTCGGGAGGACGAGCATGTTCGGCGGATGCTACCACCCGCGTTGCGACAGTCTCATGATGTCCTCGCTGTCATGAAGACCTCGCTGGGGCAGGCCCCCAGCGCAGTGTCCACAACAAGGCAATCAGGCCAGTAAACACCAGGGCTGCACCCAGAAACACCTCGGTCACAGCCAAGGTCTGGGCCTGCTGATCGATTGAACGCGACAGCGTGGCCAGCGCCTGCGTGGCCGACAGGCCGAGAGACTGCGCCTGCTCCATCCAGGACACGGTTGCCGGATCCGACAGGTTCACCCGCTCGCTCATCTCAGCACGATGCACCGCGCTACGATGGTCCCAGAGCGTAGTGCACAGCGAGGTCGACACTGCCCCCGCGGTCATACGCATGAAGTTGTTCATACCCGCAGCCGAGGGCATCAGATGCGGCGGGATGTTCCGATAAGCCAGCGGCTGCATCGGCAAAAAGAAGCAGGCCACGGCAATGCCCTGAATCACGGTAGGAATCGCGATCACCACGAAAGGCGCATCCACCGTGAAGTTCGCCCGCAAGGCCATGACGATCGCAAACATGAAAAACCCAAAACTGGCAATGCCGCGAGGGTCAATACGACCGACGATGCGCCCGATGAATGGCGAGAGCATCACAGAAAAAATGCCGACGGGAGCCAGCGCGATACCGGCCCAGGTCGCGGTGTAACCCAGGGTCTGCTGCAGCCACAAGGGCAGCAGCACAATGCTGGCAAAAAAGAGCCCAAATCCAAGCGATACCGTCAGCGTGCCAAGCAGGAAGTTGTGATCGGTAAAGAGCCGAAGGTTCACGATCGGATTTTTTTCAGTGAGCTCCCAGGCCAGAAAAACCGCAAAACCCACCAGTGCAACGACGCCCAGCATCACGATCCCGCTCGACTCGAACCAGTCATGCTCCTTGCCGGTATCCACCATCAACTGCAAGGCACCGACCCACAGGACAAGTAGGGCGAGCCCCACTGCATCGAGGGGTACCTTGCGCGGTCCCTGATCGCGCCCCCGGAAGATCGGCACGGCGATCAACACCACCAGCAATCCGATCGGCAAATTGATGTAGAAAATCCAGGGCCATGCAATGTTGTCGGTCAGCCAGCCGCCAAGCAGGGGGCCCACCACGGGCGCAAACAAGGTCGTCATTGACCACCAGGAGAGCGCTGTGCCGGCCATGTGCCTGGGGTAACTCGCCAGCAGCAGCGTCTGGGACATTGGGATGACCGGCCCGGCAGCCAGCCCCTGCAGGATGCGCGCCACGATCAGCAGTTCGATGGTGGGCGCCGCGCCGCACATCCACGAAAACAGCATGAACAGCAACACGCAGCCCACGAACAGCCTCACCTGACCGAAGCGCTGGCTGAGCCATCCTGTGAGCGGCACCGAGATGGCATTGGCCACCCCGAAGGAGGTGATGACCCAGGTGCCCTGTGCGGGACTCACCCCCAGGTCCCCTGCGATCGCAGGAATCGAGACATTCGCAATGGACGAATCGAGCACCATCATGAAGGTGGCCAACGCCGCCGCGAAGGTGGCCAGGGCGCGCTGAGTGCCCTCCAGAGGCGGGAGCGGCGGGGGCGGGGCGTTCATCTGGAGTCCGGCTTGTAGGCTCAGCGGCGTTTCGGCTCAGCGGTCCTGCGTGGCCGCACGCCCCGAGTGTCGGGCGATGACCGCTCGGACCTGCGCATCCGCCTTGGCCAGGGCCTCGTCGTAGACGGTCGTCTGCTGCGATCGCTGCGGTGACTTGAAATCGGTCAGTCGCGAACCTTCTTGGCGGCTCACGTCAACAGTCACGTGCATCGAAAGACCCACGCGAAGCGGATGCTTTTCAAGCTGGGCAGCATCGAGCTCAATGCGAACCGGTATCCGCTGCACGACCTTGACCCAGTTGCCGCTGGCATTTTGGGCGGGCAACACTGCGAAGGCCGCACCTGTCCCTGCGCCCAGCCCCACCACATGGCCCTGGTATTCAATGGCCTGACCATGAAGATCCGCGCGTAAATGAACCGGTTGGCCGACGCGCATGTCACGCAGTTGTACCTCCTTGAAGTTCGCCTCGATCCAGACCTGCTCAAGCGGCACGACCGACATCAGCACCTGCCCCGCAGTAATCCGCTGTCCAACCTGAACCGTCCGCCGGGCCACCTGGCCCGCCACCGGAGCTGGAATCTCGAGGCGGGATTCCGCGAGCAGAGCTTCCCTGAGCGCCGTTGATGCCCGTTCAACCGACGGGTGCTGCTCGATACGCAGGCCTTCGAACTGCACACGATGGGCTGCGCGTTGCTCACGGGCGGTGTCGAGCGCCGAAGCGGCTGCCGCACGCGAGGCCTGCTGGGCGGCCAAGGCCGCACGCGCGTGCGCAACCTCCTCCTGACCGACCGCGCCCGAGGCAAGCAGAGGCAAACGACGGGCAAGGTCATCCGCCGCCCGGGCCTCCTCGGCACGCAAGCGTTCAAGCTCAGCCTCCCGGGTACGGATCCCTGACTGCAGCACCGTGTCCTGTGCAACCGTGCCACGCGCCTCGCGCACGGCCTGGGCCAGTTGGGCTTCGGCGCGCTCACGTGCCAGACGCGCTTCCGCAGCGTCGAGCCTCACCAGAACCTGGCCGGCGCTCACGCGCTCGGTCTCCTCGACGCCTACAGCCACGACCGTGCCCGCCTGCTGTGCCGCCACATGAACCAGCGGGGCATGCACATAGGCATTGTCGGTACGTTCACTGCCTCGCAACTGCATCCACCAGTAGCCCCCATAGGCCAGTCCCGCCAGACAGACGAGGCTGACGACCCAGAGCAGCGCGTAGCGCCGTGTCTTTGTCGCAGGCGATGCGGCTGTGGCCCCCGAATGCGAAGGGCTGCTTGTGCCGGACGGCGGGGCCGCGTTGGGCGCCTGGCTCATTGTGTCTCCCTCAGACCCACCCGCAATGGCAAGTTGGATCGTTCATCGTCAAATCCGCCCCCAAGCGCGCGCACCAGGCTGACCCGTCCCATCCACTGGCGAGCCTGCAGTTCAATCATGGGGCGTTGGGCCAGGAGCATTTGTTGCTCGGCCTCAAGCACCGGTAGCGCAGTACCCATGCCAGCAGCCTGCCTCAGCCGGGCAGCCTGGAGCCCTTTCTCAGTGGCGCCAAGCACATCCTTCAGGACAGGGGCCTGGCCCTGAAGATCGCGCAATCCCTCGAGCTCCTGTGCCACTTCGCGTACAGCACGCAGCAATGCAGCGTGATATTCGGCGATCAGTGCATCGCGCATCGCCTCGCGTTCGCTTTGCTGGGCAGCCCTTGCGCCCGCATCAAACAAAGGAAGACTGAGTACCGGGCCCGCGCCATAGGAGCGGGCCCCGAGCGAAATCCAGCGATCCAGTCCGAGCGAGATCAGCCCCGCGAACGCTGCCAGATTGACTTCGGGAAAGTGGGCCGCATGGGCCTGCCGCACCGCGCCCTCCGCCGACTCGATTCGCCACCGATGGGCGACCAGGTCGGCGCGACGGGCCAAAAGCGAAGCGGGCAGTTCGGTTGCAGGTGCGGGCGGTGCGCGATCGGGCCATCGGGCGGTCAGGGTCATGCCCTCCTGCGGGGTCATGCTGCAGAGCTCAGCGATCGCCCGCCTGACCCGTCCCAGCTGGCGCTCATGCTCCATGCGTTCTGCCCGGGTACGCGCCTGCGCAGCGCTAAGGGGCTCCAGCAGATCGCTACGATCCAGGCCTGCGGCAATGCGCTGCGCAAGAAGGCCGCGCTGCTTGTCCTGAAGGGACAGAAGGCGGTCGCTCCAGTCGATCAGCGCTTGCAGGCGCGCGAGCTCGAACCAGGCGAGCGCAATTTCGGTATCAAGAATGACCTGGGCAGCTTCGGCCTCGGCATGGACCGCCTGCAATGAGGAGAACGCCGCCTCAACGGCAGCACGCTGACGGCCTGACCAATCGAGGTCCCAAGACAGGTTAAGGCGGGCTGCATTGCTCCAGGCGTGCCTGCCCGCCAGGGCCGCCGGGGCCGTACCCACCTCGGAATAACGGGTACGCGAGACCTCCGTCGATACGCCTGCCTGCAGGCCCTGGCCCGCTTCAGTGCGGGCAAGCGCCGCCTGAGCTGTGCGAATCCGCGCCTGCGCAAGAGCAATCGTCGGTGCCTGCCGCCGGGACTGGGTGATCAGAGCCTCGAGCTCAGGGATCTGCCAGCTTCGCCACCACTGCTCCTGTGGCCAGGCGGCGAAAGCCCCGCCGTTCTGCGCCGCTGACCCTGTGGCTGGCGATCCCGCCCGAGGTCCGACTCCTGGGACATCCTCAGGCCGGGCGTCTGCGGCGCCAGCGGGCCAGCGGGCAGGACGCAAGGCCGGTGGTGCTGCGCAGGCTGCAAGCAGGCTGCAGGCCGCCACCAGGGCAGCCCTGCGGTGCTGTGCGTACCGATGGGACTCGGTCATGACCGTCCGGGATGTCTCGCTCCGATACGGTTCAGTCTACGACGATTCAGTAGGAATTCTGACTCGTGCGTTTCAAGCGGCGCGTTTCGATCAGGCCAGCCGTCGGCTGAGCAGGCGGGCCCATAGGGCACCGCCCAGGGTCTTGGCTGCAAACTGCAGCAGCACGATTTCGGGCATCAGACTACCAAAGGCCAGGGTCGGAAAAACCACCGAGTCGACTGCAGCACCCGCGGTATTGGACACATTAGCCCGAAAGAACCAACTGCCTTTCACCCGAGTGAAGACCAGCCAGTCCGTCAGTGCTGCCGCGCCGAAAGCCACGGCAGAAGCCAGAGCAATCTGGCCTGCCGAAGGATTGAGTGCCCATGACAGCAGGGCTGCGCTGGCGATCAGAAGCGCCATCTGGCCGCGGCTGATCCGCACATGCAGCCAGTCACGCAGGGCCAGATCCAGTCCGATGAAGACAAAGGCCAGGATGGGGGACACCTTGGGACCGAAGGCAGCCACGATAAAGTTGGCTGCCACCATGGCCAGCACATACACAAGCAGGGCGAGACGAAGCACGAAAACCTCTTGAAAAAGCACCGCAGGAAGGCAAGCGCATCAACAGACAACCCGCTATTTTAGTCGCCTGAGCCCGTTTTGCCGGAAGAGTCCCTGTGCTATCAGTCCAGACCGCGCGCCAGCGCCTCGAACGCCCCCTGGGTAGCCTGCAGGGCCTCATCAATATCGGATTCGGTATGGGCCAGCGACAGGAACATGTTGTGCTTCGGATGCAGATACACGCCGCGCGCCAGCGCCTCGATGCAAAAACGTTCGCCCTTTGCGAAATCGGCGTCGTCTTCAAAGAGTACGGTGGGCATCTGAGCCGGGCCGGTTTGACGGATGCGCAAGCCCACTACTTGCGCCTGCTGCGCGAGTCCCTGGCGAAACCGCTCTCCCATGGCCTGCATACGGGCAGGCCCATTTTCTCGCTCGAGCACGTCTAGCGTAGCCAACGCCGCCGCCATGGAGACCGCGCTGCACCAGAACGAACCGGTGACGTACATGCGGCTGGCGGCATCACGAAAGCGCTCATTGCCGGTCACCGCCGCCAGGGCATGGCCGTTGGCGATCGCCTTGCTCCAGGCCGAGAGGTCGGGCTGCACGCCGATCGGATCCCAACTGCCCTTCAAAGACAGTCGAAATCCAGCCCGAACATCATCCAGGATAAGCGCAGCCCCTTTGGCATCGCAAAGCGCGCGAGCAAGCTGAGCAAAACCGGCAGAAGGCAACTCCTGATCCAGGCCATAGTCGTGCCGAAAGGCACTCACCAAAATGCCCGCCAGATCATCCCCCGCTTGCAGGGCCGCCTGCTCCAGACTCTGCAGATCGTTGAAGTCGAAAGGAATGAGGTGGACACGGTCCTCCGTGGTGCTGCCCAACGGATATGGCGAGCACCAGGGCAAGGCGCCGTGATAGGCCCTCCGGGCGAGCAGAATCTTGCGCCGGCCCGTAGCTGCCCGGGCAATGCTCACGCAGGTGGTCGTGGCATCGGTGCCATTCTTGGAGAACATCGCCCAGTCGGCATGGGTGACCATGCTGGTGAGGCGCTCGGCCAGTTCAACAAGGACTTCGCCTGGACCGTTGAGTGCGTCACCAAGAGCGCGCTGCCGGTCAACCGCCGCATCCACCTCGGGATGATGGTGGCCCAGCACGATCGGACCCCAGCTGCACATGAAGTCGATATAGCCGCGCCCATCGACATCCTGAAGGCGACAGCCCTGCCCGCTTCTGAAGAACTGCGGGTAGCCTTTGGGCAGACCTTCGGCACGCATGTGCCCCCATAGCCCGCCCGGAATGACCTTGTGAGCGCGGGCCCGAAGCGCAGCGTCCAGACTCATGATGTGTCTCCTACCGGTTCCTCATGAATAACGGGCACGTTACCATCGGATCGATCCGATCCCTGCCTTTCAAACGACGGGGTCGCGCCAGGAGGCCTGCATGAACATGATTGAAAAACCCAGCGTCTGTACGCTCGACTGCCCCGATACCTGCAGCCTGACGGTGACGGTGGAAAACAACAAAATCATCCGCGTCAGGGGCTCTGATGCCCTGCCCTATACCGCAGGCGTGATCTGCAACAAGGTCGCGCATCAGACGCCGCAATGGGTCCACGGCCCGCAGCGCCTGAGACACCCCCTGCGCCGGGTCGGCCCGCGCGGCTCTGGACAATTTGAGCGCATCTCCTGGGAGACGGCGCTGGACCTGATCCACGAGCGCACCTCGCAGGCGATCGAGCGCCACGGCCGTGAAACCGTCATGCCGCTCAATTACGCCGGGCCACACGGAATCCTATCGATGGACAGCATGTCCCTGCGCTTTTTTCACAAGCTGGGGGCGAGCCAACTGTACCGTGGGGCCATGTGCGGCGCTGTACGGCGCGAAGCCTGGGTCGGCACCTATGGTGCGATTCCAGGGCTCGGACCCGAGCTGGCCGCGCAGGCCAGGCTCAATATTGTCTGGGGCAACAATGCCACCGTGACCAATCTGCATCTGGTGCGGGGCATCACGCAATCCCGACGGGAGGGCGGCCGGTTGGTGGTGATCGACCCTCTGCGCACCCGTATT
>JBEELY010000276.1:0-8617 GCA_041167925.1 Pseudomonadota bacterium
CACCATGATCGAGTTGTCGCGAAGCAACCCGGCGTTCCGTCCGGTGATCGATGCCGCCCTGGTGGGCGAGCCGCAGGCGGTGCTGCTGGTGGAGTTTGCTGGCGACTCCCGCGAGGCACAGCTGCAGCAGCTGGCGCGGCTGCACGAACTGATGTCCGATCTCGGCCTGCCGGGCAGCGTGGTCGACCTGACCGATGACGCGCGTCAGAAGGCACTCTGGGAGGTGCGCAAGGCCGGGTTGAACATCATGATGTCGATGAAGGGCGACGGCAAACCGGTGTCCTTCATCGAGGATTGCGCGGTGCCGCTTGAGCATCTGGCCGACTACACCGATCGGCTCACCGAGGTCTTTCACCGTCATGGCACCCAGGGCACCTGGTATGCCCATGCCTCGGTGGGCACGCTGCATGTGCGCCCCATTCTGGACATGCGTCGCGCAGGCACTGAGGGTGGTGCAGCGCGTATGCGCGCGATTGCCGAAGAGGCGGCCGCGCTGGTGCGCGAATACAAAGGCGCCTTTTCGGGCGAGCATGGCGATGGTCTGGTGCGCAGCGAGTGGGTGCGCTGGCAGTTCGGTGAGCGCATTACCCGCGCTTTCGAAGAGATCAAGGGCCTCTTTGACCCTGCCGATCGGCTCAACCCGGGCAAGATCGTGCGGCCCTCACGCATGGACGAGACCCGCCTGTTCCGCTTTGCGCCTGGTTATGCGATGCAGCCCCTGCAGACTGCGCTCGATTGGTCGGATTGGAACCGCCACAACGACCCCTCGCCTGAAGGTGCTTCCCGGCCCGGCTTTACGCGGGAGGGCAATGGCGTGGCGCTTTCGGCAGCGGGCACTGGCGAGGACCCCGCCCAGGGGCTGGGCAAGGCTGTTGAGATGTGCAACAACAATGGGCATTGTCGCAAGTTCGATGCCGGCACCATGTGCCCCTCTTACCGGGTGACGCGCGACGAGCAGCATCTCACCCGTGGTCGGGCCAATACCCTGAGACTCGCGCTTTCCGGCCAGCTGGGTGAAGAGGGGCTGACCAGCCCGCTGGTACAACAGGCCATGGATCTGTGCGTGCAGTGCAAGGGTTGCAAGCGCGAGTGCCCCACTGGGGTCGACATGGCCCGCATGAAAACTGAGTTCCTGCATCACTGGCGTGCCCGGCACGGTAACACCCTGGGCGAGCGCCTGATTGCGGGGCTGCCCGCCTGGGCGCCCTGGGCCTCGCGTCTGGCGCCCTTGTCCAATCTGCCGACTGTTTTTCCGCCCCTGGGGCGCCTTCTGCGCCGGGTAATGGGCTGGAGTCAGCGCCGAAGCCTGCCACGCTGGCGCAACGACGGCTTTTTGAAGGGCCTGAAATCCGTTTCTCGGACATCGGTCCACGCCAGCGCGCCCCAGTCCATGGAGGTTGTTCTTTGGGCCGACACCTTCAACGATCATTTCGATCCCGAAAACGCAAGGGCTGCACTCGAGGTCTTGCGGGCTGCGGGATGTACCGTGCATGTGGCCGGTGCCCGCGGCAGTGGCATTGCGGAGGGCCAACGAGGCCTGTGCTGCGGTCGAACCTGGCTCTCGGCAGGAGATACCCAGCGTGCGCGCGACGAGGCGGCACGCACTCTGAAGGCCCTGTTGCCCTTCGCCCGACGGGGTGTGCCGATTGTCGGACTGGAGCCGTCCTGCCTGCTCAGCCTGCGTGATGAGTTTCTGGCACTGCGCCTAGACGAACAAATCGGTGAGCCCGATGCGGCGCATACGCTGGCTGCACAGGCTATGCTCTTTGAGGAGTTCTTGAGCGACGGGCTACGTACCGGGCGCCTGAATCTCAAACTTAAGTCCCTGCCGCAGACCCATGCCCTGGTGCACGGTCATTGCCATCAGAAGGCGTTTGACGCATTCACGCCGACGCTTGTCTTGTTGCGAAAAATTCCGGGTTTGCAGGTCGAGGCGATCAGCTCAGGCTGTTGCGGCATGGCCGGCAGTTTCGGTTTTCAGGCGCGCCATGAAGCCGTCTCGCAACAGATGGCCGAGCTTGATCTGCTGCCCGCGGTGCGTTCGGCTGGGCCCGACACCGTGCTGGTGGCCGATGGCACCAGCTGCAGGCACCAGATTGCGGATGGCACGGGCCGCGAGGCCGTGCATGTGGCCCGGGTGATGGCTCAGGCCCTGGCCTGAATGGTCGCAGCCCGGATTGATCCGGGCGCTGATCGGCCTCAGCGCGTGCTGAGGCGCCGTGCCGACTGCATCAGCGCATCGCGCAGGGCTTCCTGGCGAAAGGGCTTGGAGACGAAGTCGTTCATCCCGGCCGCCAGGCAGCGCTCGCGATCCTGATCGAAGGCATTGGCGGTGACGGCAATGATCCAGGGGCGCTGCGTCTGCTCTGCAGACATGGCCCGGATGGCGCGGGTGGCATCGATACCGTCCATGCGGGGCATCTGCACATCCATCAGGATCACATCAAAGGTCTCCTCGCGGGCCATGTCCAAGGCTTCGACGCCATCACGTGCAAGTCGTGCCTGGATGCCGAACTTGGCCAGCACTGTCATGGCCAGCAACTGGTTGATCTGGTTGTCTTCTGCAACCAGAACGCGCAGGTGGGCAATCGGGATCGCTTCTGATTTCGCATGATCGTCGGTCTGCGCATGATCGACCAGCAACTCCGCTTCTACCGCAAAACCGAAACGGCTGCCTACGCCAGGTTCGCTCTCCAGCGTCAGCTCGCCACCCATCAATCGCACCAGACGCGAGGCGATCGACAGCCCCAGCCCAGACCCCGTGGCCCCAGGCGGTGTCGTGATGTCGGAGCGATTGAAGGCCTCAACAATGCGGGCCTGATGCTCGCGCTCGATGCCGCGTCCGGTATCCGACACCTGTCCGCGTAATCGGACCCGGCTTTTGCCATTGTGTTCCTCGGGCAGTCCGGCCTGAAGGTCAAATCGGACTTCGCCACGATCGGTAAATTTGATCGCATTCGAAAGCAGGTTCATCCAGACCTGCTGCAGTCGTGTGGGCTCTCCTAACAGGGTCTCGGGAAGTTCGTTGCACCACAGTAGAAGTTTCAGGCCTTTGGCCTGGGCATGCGGCCGCACCAGGGCCAGGGTTTCCTGCGCCAGCCGCAGCGGCGAAAACATGCGCCGCTCGCGTTCGAGTTGCCCGGAGTCGATCGCGGAGAGGTCAATCACGGCGTTGACGATGGTGAGCAAGGCCTCAGCGGATTGGCTCAGCGTGTCGACATAACTGGTTTGTTCACGGTCAAGACGGGTGGCCCGAAGCAATTCGATCATGCCCACGACGCCGTTGAGGGGCGTGCGGATCTCGTGACTCATGGTCGAAAGAAATCGGGTCTTGGCCTGGTTGGCCGCCTCCGCACGCAAGAGGGCTTTCTCTGCCGCAGCACGCGCGGCCTGCTCGCTCTCGAGTAGGGCTGCGGGTGAGACAGGGCTCGTGGCAGGCAGGTCGGGCATGGAAGAGGGAGGCGCAGACATGCAGCAAGGTTAAACCCGCCGGCCTTGCTCGCCAAACCCGGCAAAGATCATTGGATGGCCCCATAATTTGCGCTCCAAGCCGGCGGGAAGCCCCCCTGTCCTGCCGGCAGGCCGGGGCTACCCCAAGCCAGCCGGCCCGCCCGTCCTCCTCTGCGGAAGTTCCCCATGGCCCAGCCTCTCAATCCGGACCTTCGCCGCGCTGCGCTCGAGTATCACGAGCAGGGCCAGCCCGGAAAGATTTCGGTCACCCCGACCAAGCAACTGACCAACCAGCGCGATCTCGCCCTGGCCTACTACCCGGGTGTGGCCGCTGCCTGCGAGGTGATCGTTGAGGACCCCTCGGCGGCCTTTCGCTACACCGCCAAGGGCAACCTTGTTGCCGTGATCACCAATGGCACCGCGGTGCTCGGCTTGGGCGCGATCGGGCCTCTGGCCGCCAAGCCGGTCATGGAAGGCAAGGGGGTGCTGTTCAAGAAGTTTGCGGGCATTGATGTTTTTGACATCGAAATCGCGCAGAACGATCCCGACAAGCTCATTGAAATCATCGCTGCGCTCGAGCCGACTTTCGGGGGCATCAACCTCGAAGACATCAAGGCGCCGGAGTGTTTTCACATCGAGCGTGCGCTGCGTCAGCGCATGCGTATTCCGGTCTTCCATGATGACCAGCACGGCACGGCCATCGTGGTGGGTGCGGCCATCCTCAACGGGCTCGAGGTGGTGGGCAAGAAGATCACTGACTGCAAGCTGGTGGTCAGTGGCGCAGGGGCCGCGGCACTGGCCTGTCTCGATCTGCTGCTCGATCTGGGGTTCAGGCGCGAGCAGATCTGGGTCACCGATATCGAGGGCGTGGTGTATTCGGGTCGTACCGTGCTGATGGACGCCGAGAAGGAGCGCTTCGCGCAAGCCACCGAGGCACGCACCCTGATGGATGTCATCGCCGATGCCGATGTTTTCCTGGGGCTGTCGGCGGGGGGCGTGCTCAAGCCCGCCATGGTGGCCAAAATGGCACCGCGGCCGCTGATTCTGGCGCTGGCCAACCCCACGCCCGAGATCCTGCCCGAGGAGGTGCGCTCGGTTCGTAGCGATGCCGTGATTGCCACCGGCCGCAGCGACTATCCCAACCAGGTCAACAATGTCCTGGTCTTCCCCTTCATTTTTCGCGGTGCGCTGGATGTGGGTGCCACTACTATCACCCGTGAAATGGAGATCGCCGCGGTGCGGGCCGTGGCTGAACTCGCCCGGCTCGAGCAGTCCGAGATGGTGGCCGCGGCCTACGGCAGCATGGCGAGCTCTTTTGGTCCGGAGTACCTGATCCCCCGGCCCTTCGACCCTCGCCTGATCGTGCGTATCGCGCCTGCGGTGGCCCGCGCGGCCATCGATTCAGGCGTGGCCACCCGACCGATCCAGGACTTCGACGCCTATCGCGCCCAGCTCGAGCAGTTCGTGTATCACTCGGGCAACTTCATGAAGCCGATCTTCTCTGCGGCGCGGCGAGGCCCGGGGCGGCGTATCGTTTATGCCGAGGGCGAGGATGAAAGGGTGTTGCGCGCGGTGCAGCAGATCGTGGATTCAAAGCTCGCGCGTCCGACGCTGGTCGGGCGGCCAGAGGTACTCGAGCGTCGTATTGAGCGCTTCGGTCTTCGGCTCAAGCTGGGCAGTGATGTCGACGTGGTCAATCCGCAGTGGGACGAGCGCTATGGCGACTACTGGCGCGATTACCACAGCCTCTCGGCCCGCAAGGGTGTCACGCCTGCTTATGCGCAAATCGAGATGCGCAGGCGCCATACCCTCATCGGGGCCATGATGGTCCGACGGGGCGATGCCGATGGCCTGCTGTGCGGCACCTTTGGGGCCTATTCGCAGCACCTCTTCTACATCGATCAGGTCCTGGGGCGGGCGCCCGGAGCCCGTGTCTACGCGGCCATGAATACCCTCATGCTGCCGGGGCGTCAGGTCACGCTGGTCGACACCCATGTGAACCATGATCCCGACGCCGAGCAGCTGGCTGAAATCACGATCATGGCAGCCGACAGCCTGTCGCGGTTCGGCATCCGCCCCAAGGTGGCGTTGCTGTCGCACTCTAATTTCGGATCGTCGGATGCACCTTCGGCCGTCAAGATGCGGGACACCCTGGCGTTGCTGCGTGCGCGGGCGCCCGAACTGGAGGTCGATGGCGAAATGCATGGCGATGCGGCGCTCGACCCGACCCATCGACGTGCCCTGATGCCGGAGACCACGCTGCAAGGCGAGGCCAATCTGCTGGTTCTGCCCAATATTGATGCGGCCAATATTTCCTACAATCTGCTCAAGACGGCGGCTGGCAACAACATCGCCATCGGCCCAGTGTTGCTGGGGGTCAATGGGCCGGTCCACATCCTGACCGCAGCTGCCACATCCCGGCGCGTTGTCAACATGACCGCGTGGACGGTGGTCGAGATCAACGCCGCACGCTGAGTTCACATCCATGTCCTCCAGCGAAGGACCCTCCCTCAGCCAGGCCCGAGTGGCCTGTCGGTCGCTGGTGTTGCAGTCTCTTTGGGGACTGGTGCATGAGGCACTGCGTGCGAGCGCGACCTCGCTTGAGGGGCAGCTTCGTGTCTGCACACAGGCCGATCAGCGCAGCGCGCTGGAAGAGGCCCTGACTGTCGCTGCAGCGCAGTCTGAAGCGCTGGGTCGGACCTGGGTGGAGACCTTCATGCAGCGCTTTGACGAGGCGATCAACCCCTCGTCCGGCTCGATCGACGGCAAGCGACGGGCTCCAGTGCCGGATGTGCCGGCCCGGTCAGAGCTTGAAGGCAGGCCTGTGCTGTCGCTGGTGTCTGATGACGACCTGCAGGACAGCCTTGAGCAATCCCGCCTGGCGCAGCGGGTGTCCAGCCGGGTCGATGCCGAGGCATTGGCTGCGCTGCGTGCCCGATTTGCCGAGCTCGCCGGTCGCGCAGGGTTTGCTGAGAACGACCATCCGCTGGCCCCTGCTGCTCTCATCGAGGCGCTCGATCAGGCGGCGCGCCAGTGCGGAGCCTCGCGACAGGCCCGTTTGCTGCTGCTCGAAGAACTTGCTCTTGATCTGCCCGCACGTTGGGATCAACTCATCCAGGACACCAATGCCGTCCTGATTGCGCAGGGCATCCTGCCGCGAATGCGCCATCGTGTCCGTCAGGACGAAAGCACCGCGTCGTCCAGGCGCGATGCTGCTCTCCCGCCTGGTCAGGACATAGGCCGGCCAGGAGCAGCTTTCCCCTCCGGACCGTTCCCCTCTGCTCGTGGCATGGGCTTGAGTGGCTTCGGCCGATTCGCAAGCCACGGGTTTGCAGCCAGCGCCGGTGCTGCAGCTGCGTCGGGCCTGGGCCTGAGTGGCAAGGGGACTCAGGTCGAGCAGTTGCAGGGCGCGCTGCACGGCGCCCGTTCGGGGCAGGCCGGGGCCCACCAGCAGGTCCTTCAGGTTCTGGTTGATGACCAGCAACTGGACGCGCTTGGCACTGCGTTCGAGCCGGTCAGACAGCCCCTGCTTGAGTCGCTCGCACAGCTGCAGCAGCAGTGGCAGGGCGAGGTGACCGCGGTATCACTGGAGCGCATCGCCGAACAACTGCATCGCAACGGCACCGTTCTGGATCAGGTCACGGCTGACATCGTGTCCATGGTCTTTGACTACATCGATGCAGATCGCCGCCTGGCCGACAGTGTCAAGCGTCAGCTGCTGCGCTTGCAGGTGGTGGCCATCAAGGCTGCCTTGCTTGACCGCGCATTCTTTGCGCGGCGCCAACATCCCCTGCGACGACTGATTGATGTGATCTCCGACGCCGGCGCCGATCCCGAGGCTGATCTGGGGGCCGACTCGGCCTTGTTGAACGGGATCCGTGTCGTGATTGATGAAGTCACCGGGCAGTTCGACCGCGCCCTCGAGGTCTTCGATGAGGCCATTGTGCAGGTCCAGAGTCTGGTCGAGGCCGAGGCGAGGCGGCATCACCTCGAACGTGAGCAGGCCGAGCAGCAGGCCGTTCGGCACGAGGCCATGGCTGTGGCCAGCGAGCAGGCCCGGACTGCGCTGGCGCAGCGAATTGACGCGCAGGCGCCCGAGGAGGTACGCCGCTTTCTGCTTGAACACTGGTCGAAGCTCATGATGCGGGCGCGCTTGGTTGCGGATCCGTCTTCGGCAGAGCGCAACTGGGAAGTGAGCTTGCGCACGGCCGAGCTCCTCCTCTGGAGCTGCATGCCCAAGCAGGCCGATGAAATCGCCCGTCTGGCGCAGATTCTTCCTGTGATGCTGCGTGCAATCCAGCAGGGCATGCAGGCCATCGACCTGCCGCAGCCTGAGCGCGAGGCCTTCCTGTCCTTTCTGATGCAGACCCACACCCGTGAGATCGGTCTGGCCCGCCGCAGACCACCGCAGTCCCAGAGCGGCAAGTCTGCCCTGATCCGCATGGATGCCGATGGTGTCGTTCGATTCGACCCCGCAGCCGGCGCAGCAGCGGAACTGTCAGCGGCGCCGGCTGCCGTTTCTATCCTCAATCCCCCGCCACGGGGTACGGAGATGGCGGCGCAGAGCGTCATTCTGTCAGCCCTTGTCCGTGGATCCCGGTACGAACTTGCAAGCGCTGGGGGCGCACGCCAGGTCAAACTGGCCTGGATCAGCCCGGCAAGACGCCTGTTCATTTTCAGTGCCCATCCCGAGTTCAATCTCACCATGGCCGCTGAGCAGGTCGAGCAGCAATTGCGCGGTGGGCAGCTGCGACCGGTCGACCCCAGCCCCAGTGTTCAGAACATTCTGGAGCGTCTGATGCAGCCGGAGCCAGCCCAATGAAGTCATGTTTCGCCCTCATCGCGAGGGCCTTGTCTCACTTCGTGCTGCTTGTTGTCCTGCTTGCCGGTGCGATGCCCTTCGCCCTGGCGCAGGCGCCGGACCTCCGGGCGAGCGAGGCATGGATTGCCGTATCCGATCTGCCTCCGGAAGCCCGCAGGACTCTCGATCTCATCCGTGGGGGTGGACCATTTCCATATGAAAAAGACGGCACGGTATTCGGTAATCGCGAGCGATTGCTGCCCCGCGCCCCCCGTGGTCATTACACCGAATACACCGTCCGCACGCCGGGCGTGCGCCATCGCGGCGCGCGCAGGATCGTTACGGGAGGGGATCCGCGCTCACCAC
>JBEELY010000173.1:0-11893 GCA_041167925.1 Pseudomonadota bacterium
GGGCAATGAACAACCCGCCATAGGTCGCACGAATCTCGGACACTCCTAGGCCGCCAAGAGGCGAGATGCCGACGAAAGCCGCAGCACGGTGAGGCCAGATCGCCCCAAAGAGGCCGAGTCCGATGGTTACCACGGCCCCGAGAGTTGCCAACATCACGATCACTCACTGTTGGTTAATTAGTCGTGAGAAGTGCTGCGCACACCCACGATCACACCAACGCTTCCCGCACCACGTCTGGGTGCTTGCTGGCAATGCGAATCAACGCCTGAGCGGCACCGGAAGGGCTCCTGCGCCCCTGCTCCCACTCCTGCAGCGTCCGCTTTGAGATGCTCAGGGCGGCCGCGAACTCGGCCTGCGATAGGCCCGTGCCCTGGCGTGCAAGCGCTACCTCATTAGGCACCAGCTCGGTGGTCCTGGCGAAGTTGCGGGCCTTCATCTCGCGAACCGACTGCAGCAGTTTCATCCCGAGCGATTCCTCGCTCGTTTCACTCTTAATCTTCTTGGTCGATGCCATCTTCCAGTTCCTTTCGAATCATGCGCAGGATGTGGCCAGGAATCGTGTCGCGCGCCGACTTCGGGTAGACGAGCAGCATGCAGAGTTCCCCGGCGGCCAGCCGTGTGAAGTAGATGACTCGGACGCCGCTGCTCTTTCCGGTGCCGGGCCGGGACCATCGAACCTTCCTGCAGCCGCCACTGTCTTTGATCACAGCGCCGGCTTCCGGCTCACCCGCGATCCACCCAAAGAATTCGAGCCGCTCCTCGGTTGACCAAAGCTTCGCAGCCTCGGTCACAAACGTGGGGGTTTCGTAGATGGAGAGCACGAAAGACTATACGGCATGGACGTATGGTTGTGCAAGTGGTCCGCTTAGAGAGTACGTCTGTCCAGCTTCTGCCTGCCCACCCCTTGCGAGCGCCAGGCCGTACCGATCCTCCGGTCAGGCCCTTCGCATTACACGAGGGCGTGTCGAGGTCGAACAGGCAGAAATGACGCAAGTTCGGTTGGCGAGTTCGAATCCTGCCGCTTACCCAAAACGGAAGTCCTCCTGATCGGAGGCTGTTTGCAACCCCATCATTCCTGCCCCGCCAGAACAAGTCCTGCTAACTCGCTCAGTTGGGTTGTCAGGCGCTCAGAGCCCCGCACCATGCGGGGCTTTTTGCTATGGGCTCCTGACCGACCCCATCGCCACCCACCCCCGAAACCCGTCTCAAACCCCGTTTCGTCTCAGAACCTCCTGACTTTTTCGCCGTGGTACGGCGGGAGGGGTTTGGCGAGACAGCAGGGGTTTGAGCGCCGTACTGATTAGCTCAACAGACTACTCAGCGCGAAAAAATCAACCTTGGTTTCGAGACATTTACGCAGGTTCAGGTCATGAGCGCCAACCTCGAACCAGCCTGACGGGCGTTGGTAAAAGTCCAATCCCCGCCCAATCTTGATGATCCAGCCGTTGTCCAGGCGGATCTCGCGGTCGTGGATGTTGGGGTTGAGCTTCACCTCCAACTCGACATCAACCTCCAGCAGGCTTTGCTTGAGCTCTTCCAGCTTTTCCGCCATCTCCGCCAGCGGGGTCTTGTCGTCGTGCCCTGTGATCAGGGAGATCTTCTTCACCGTGCCAGTTTTCAGCACCGTCTCGCAGAACCGGACAAAGTTCTGGATCTGGTGCTGCAGCCGAATGTACGGATCCTCGATGACAACGGCCTTCGCACCCTGCAGGTACGGCCCCATGATGGACTCGTAGCTATACCCGGTGTCTCTGTAGAGGATGGTGAAGTGCTGCTCTTTGGGGCCAGCCGAAAGGGTTGGTGCTGCGACAGGGCTGACCGGTCCAGCAGCCTGCGGCGCGCCGGCTCTTGTGTGGCAATGGCGTCCTCGGCGCCAAGCAAACGCCCGACCAAGCAGATCCTCAAGACTTACATGGATGCGTTGCGAGCCCGCGGCGTGAAGCCCGCCCGCGACTGGGACAAGGAACTTTGTGCCGAGCCCGGCCACTTGAAGGGACTCCCGCCACCCCTGCTGCACCGCGCCTTTGGTCATCAACCCGGTCATTTACGCCGAGATGTCATTGTCGTTCTCGACGCTCGACGCCCTCGATGACGTGGTTCTCACCCTGGCGCTGGAGCTGCGCGAGATTCCTCGGCCAGCCCTCTTCTTGGCAGCCAGGGCTTATACGCAATACCGACGGCGCTCCGGCAGAGGATGAGGTTTCGCAGTTCTGATTCGGAGAACAGCTGGGGCTTGAAATGTGTAAAAAGCACATTTACAATGGAGACACTTACCGTGAGATGCCATGGATGCCGCCACCCGACCCGACGCGCTTCGCACAGACCAGCAGGCCCTGATCGCCGTTCTCGGACAGTTGTTCGCCCCGGTGGCCCGGCTGTGCCTGGGTAAGGGAGTATCGGTTCAGGCGGTTGAAGAAACCCTGCGCCTGGCTTTCGTGGCGGCGGCGCAGAGCAGCTGCGCGGGCATGAATCCTGAGCGGATCACCAGCCGTATCAGCACCATGACCGGCCTGACCCGTCGTGAGGTGGCTCGTCTTCAGGCCAGCGAGGTACCCGCCCGGCCCCGGACGAGGTCGGTCGCTTCCGATGTGCTGACGGTCTGGGTGTCTCACCCGGATTACGTCGATGAACGCGGCCTGCCCCGGGCCATCGCACGGATGGGCCCGGCGCCGAGCTTTGAGGCCTTGGCCAGCGGCGTGACCCGCGATGTGCATGCCACTTCCATTCTGGCCGACATGCATCGCCTGGGGCTGATCGCTCGCGATCCTGGCCCGGACACGGTGGCCTTGCTCGAATCGGTTTTTGTGCCCCAGTCCGACTGGCCTCGCCTGATCGGGTTTCTTGGGGCAAATGTGGGTGATCATTTGCAGGGATCAGTTGACAACGTCTTGAGTGACGGTCATCGCCATTTTGAGCAGTCGCTGCTGGCCGACGAACTGTCCGCGATATCGCTCGAGCAGGCCAAGGTGCTGATCACCGAGCAGTGGCGCGAGCTCATGACCCGCCTTGCCCCGCGGCTTCAGGCGCTCATGGAGCAAGACCGCAGCCTTCATCGCACCCAGGATCACCAAGTCCGAATCGGCTTGTACTCCTTCATGTCGGCCATGCCCGAGAGCGCCGCACCCGCTGAGCATCCGGGGCAGGCCAGCCCGCAGGATTTTCCCGAACTCCCCGACCCACTCCGAATGCCCGTCGCACGCGGACCCCATCCATCCACCAAGGACCCACAACCATGACCAAGCTCGCTTCTTTCCCCAATAACCCCAGACGAGTGGTTCTTTTCGGCCTGGCCGCAGGCGCAGCCCAGATGGCGGGTTGCGGCGGTGGTGGCGGCGGTCTGGCTGGCATCGGCAGCGGCGGCACCGGTTCGTTCACCACGGGCGTGATCACGGGCCTAGGCTCGATCATCGTCAATGGGGTGCGCTACAGCGATGACACGGCAGAAAAAATTGCGCTCGACGATTCGACGGCGCGTGCATTGATTCCGGGCATGGTGGTCGCCATCGAAGGCTCGGCGGTTACGCCGTCCACGACCGGCGGCTTGCCCACCGCCACGGCTTACCGGATTGTGTATGGCAGCGAATGGAAAGGTCCGGTCTCATCGGTCGACGTGCCCAACAAGCGGTTCGTGATCCTGAACCAGGGGGTTGATGTTCTTTCCAGCACGGCGATTGTTGGTTCAGTCAATCAGCTTGCGAATCTGATTGCCGGTACCCATTACGTTGAGGTCTATGGGTTTGTCGACCCGGCCACCAGCCGGCTGCAGGCCAGCTTCATTGAGGTCAAGACCGAGCAACCGTCGGCCTACAAGCTGAGCGGGCAGATCAGCAACATCGACACCGTCAACCGGACCGCTCAATTTGGGACGTCCGGCAGTCTGATCGCAATCAATTGGGATTCCAGCGCGCGACTTCCCGATGGATTCAGTGCCTCCAGCAATGGAAACTTTGTTCGTCTGGTGTTCGACGCTGCGAGGGTCAGCGGATCGAACTACCCCGTGACCCGGATCCGTCTGCCCAGTTCACCCCTGAGCGATCTGAGCCGCCATGCTGACTATGAAGCCGAGATCGAAGGGACGGTGACGAGCTTCACTTCAGTGACGGTGTTTTCGGTCAACGGCATCCCGGTGAATGCGGCGAACGCGATCTCCACGGGCGGACGGCTGCAGGCGGGCTCACGCGTGGAAGTGAAAGGCCGAATCGAGAATGCCCAGATGCTCGCAACCCGAATCGAGATCAAATCGGCACAAAGCGACGAAAGCGAGGACTTCGAGTTCCACGGGTCCATCGTCAGTTCCGCCTCGGGCAGCTTCACACTGCGACCAAAGAACGCTAGCGACTCCACCCGTGATCAGTCCTTCACCTACGACGGAAACACCGAGTTCGACGATGGCTTGACATCAGCCAGCCTCACAGTCGGCGCCGGGCGGTACGAGGTGAAAGCGGTGAGATTGGGAGCGGGCTTCCTCGCCACGGTAATCAAACTCGACGACTGACCGGTCTTTTGGGGCCTCAAACCCTCGCATTGATCGTCTCCACCACCGCACCCTGGCGACCGAGATGTTTGCGCCAGAAATCGGGATGGGTCGCCTCGAGGGTCACCGCCGGCAGGGCAGGTCACAGCCTGCAGAACGACAGAGCCGCGGCTAAAATGGCCCCACTTTGAAATTATCTGGCACTGCGGCGCGACTATTTTTTGTTTCCTGCTTGTTGCAGGGATGTCTGGCGGTGGGCAGTCCATTAGAGTCGGTTTTTCCAACGACCAGTGGTTGGCAGACGCGGACCGAAAGAACCCACCCGCTGCGCTTTTCTCAGCTGATCTTAAACAAGGCTGTGAACCGTGAGAGGTTCTCAACGGACAGTCGCATGGGGTCGTAGTCAGGCTCCGGCAGCGGTTGCACCACATCCCAATGTTCGGCCATCAGACCGTCGGCGTTAAAGCGCATGAAGTCAGCAATCACGGTCGTCGGCAACAGCTTGTGCAAGATGACGAAGTCGCCGCACGAGAACAGGTGAATGGGCCGCCACGTCAAGCGACCCGGCCGCTTCCAGGCTACTTGTTCGAGGTAATGCCGCAGCCCTGCGCGCCCCTGGCCAATGCCCGGGGTGTGCTGGATGTAGTCCTCGGCTACGTAGCGCTCCACCAGACTCATGTCGTGACCATGCATGCAGTCGGACATGAAGTGGAGCATGGTTTTTTCATTGGCGCTGAGGTCATCGCGCAGTCGGGGGTCGAATGGGTTAGGTAGAGGGTGCATTGCAAGCTGGAAAGAATGCAGCGGGCCATGGCAGCATGGCCTGCGCGGTTGGGGTGTAAACCATCGCCTCGATCACCGATGGTGCTGTCGCCGTTGAACGCGGCCTTCAGCCCACCAGTGACAGGATCTGTCAGGACATGGTCCAGGTCAGCGAAGTCGTCGAACAGCTCCCCCCGGCGAATTTCGGCATTGAAGGCACGCCGATGAGCGTCCTGAATCGCGCTGCCGTGGCCTGGTCTTGTGCTGCCCAGGGCGCTGGGTACAGTTGCCCCAATGACGCGCACCCCCTGGGCTCGTAAGCGCTGTACGGCCGTGGTCATGGCCTCGATGACGGTTGGCGCTTGGGCTTTGCCGTTGTCGCTGAAGTCGTTGATCCCTTCAAGCCAGAGGACTGTACGCACCCCCGACAAACTGAGCACATCTCGCTCCAGGCGCTCTATGGCTGCCGGCCCGCCGCGCCAGGGTCCTGCCTCTGGCCCTGGTCCACACACCTGATTGCCACCGATGCCTGCATTGATGACCGCGATGTCTTGGCGAGCAGCCGCCAACAGCTCACGCTGTAGAACATCGGTCCAGCGGTCGTGACCGTTGAGTGTGGTTGCGGTGCCGTCAGTCAGAGAATCCCCAAATGCGGCCAGCGCGTACACGCTGGTCGGAAGCCAAGCATCCAGTGCATCGATGAAGAAAGTAGACGTGGTGGTATGGGGGAAGCCCAGTTCGCTATCGGAACTTGCAGCCCTTGAGTTTCCTGGGCAGGACAGGTAAGACGTTGTCATCGCCTTCGCGTGCCAAGTGACGGGGCCGCTGGCACCCTCTACCCAGGCACTGAAGACCAGGCTGCGGCCCAGCATCAGTTGGGGCGTCGACGGCAGGAGCGGCCACTCGAGGACAGGTGTCCAAGTCAACGCTCCGGCCGACACGCACAGGTCTGGGCATTCGACGCGGGTGCCAGGAGCCAGGGCGCCGCCGCCCAGGTGCAGTCCGAGACTCACATCGCGCAATTGCAGTGGTCTCTTGCCGAACTGGTTGCTGATTCGCAGCCTGAAACGCGTCGACCACAGCCCCGGCTTTAGCAGCATGCGAAAGGACTGATTGACCAGGCCTAGACCGGCATCTGGCACAGCAGTGCTCAGGTCGGGCTGGGCGATGGTCGAGCCTATCGGATAGGCTCCTTGTGCAGACGCAGACCAGACGGTAACCCAGTGCTTGGTGGCCTCGACCGCGGTGCTCATTCGGTCAATTCCAACCAGCGGCGTGCCCGCTCGACGATGGGTCGATCGATCATCCGGCCGTCCAGCAGCACTGCGCCCAGACCCGCCGTGCGTGCCGCCTCATCGGCGGCCACGACGCGCGCAGCCCAGGCACGCTCATCGGCCGTCGGAGAAAAACCACGGTTGACGATCGGCACTTGGCGGGGATGGATACAGACTGAGCCGGTAAAGCCCATCGCACGGCCGGCACGAACGGTTTGCTCAAAGCTGACCATGTCGTCCACGATCGCGATGCTTCCGGCCAAGCCCCAACAGGCAAGTTCATAGGCGTGTGCCCAGGTCAGCACCAGCTGCGCAGGCCAAGTCAGAGCCACAGGTTCTGGCGGCAGACCCAAAGCGCCGGCATAGTCTTCGGCGCCGAAACCCAGCGCGCACAGAGCCGGGTGCGGCGCGACCTGAGATGCCGCCAGGACACCGCGGGGCGTCTCCAACAACGCCGCGATGGGAGGCGGCTGACCGCCTGCTGCGGCAGCACCAGCCGCTAGTGCTTGTGCGAAGTCTTCGACTTGAAGAGGCGTTTCCACTTTAGGCAGCATCACGGCGGCCAGCCTGTGCAGAGGCATGTGCAGCAGATCCTGCTGCCACAAGTGCGGCTCGCTGTTCACGCGCAAGATCACCTTCTCGCCGCGGGCTGCCAATTGCTCCACCGCCGCCCGCGCCATCGGACGCGCTTCGACTTTGCGATCAGGGGGAATTGCATCCTCCAGATCGACGACCAGCGCGTCGGCACCTCGCTCTGTCGCCTTGGCCAGCAGATGACTTGCCGTAGCCGGCAAGAAGAGTAAAGACCGCAAGTGCCTCAGGCTTGACCTCAATTGCATTCGATGCCTCCTTGCTGCTGCAGGGCTTCGCATTCATTAGGCGTTGCGCCGAGTTCAGACAACAGTTCCTTTGTGTGCTGGCCGCGGCGCGGCGCCGCGCGACGGATGCTGCCCGGTGTGCCTTGCAGGCGTGGTGTCACCTGATGCATCACCGTGGGCTCGGTGCAATCATCAGTCTCCAGGCGCACATACACACCCCGCTGCGTCACGTGCGGATCGGCTAGCAATTGCGGCGGCGCATAGATTGGCCCCACCGTCACCCCATGCTTTCGGAAAAGTGCGAGACAGTCAGCCTGGGTGAGGTCAGCGATAAAGTCGGCCACCATCACATCGAGTTCTTTGTCGTGGGCCAGGCGCGCCGCATTCGTGGCAAAGCGTGGGTCGTCGAACAGCGCTGCTCGCCCAATGGCTTCGAAAACGCGCCGTGCCATGGTGTCGGTGGAGCCGCTCATGGATACCCACAGACCATCCTTGCAGCGATAGCTGCCTCGTGGCGACGCAATCTTGTGACCCGGTTTGGGATCGACCCCAGTGGCCGCATAGGCGCTGACGTCCGGGCCCATGATGGCGAGCATCGGTTCCAGCAGCGAGAGGTCTACCACCTGCCCCCGACCACCGCGCACCTCCACTTCCCTCAATGCGGTCAGCGTGGCAAAGGCGCCAGTGATGCCTGTGATCATGTCGGCCATTGCCAGATTGGGCAGCTGCGGCTCGCCATGGTCACCACGGTGCTTGTGGGCAAAGCCGCTGAAGCCTTCAATGAGACTGCCGAAGCCTGGCAATTCACGGTATGGACCGCTCTGCCCCCAGCCTGAAAGTCGCACAATCACGAGGCGTGGTTGGGCCTCCAGCAGAACGTCTGGGCCCAATCCCATGGTCTCCAGCGTGCCCGGCCGGAAACTTTCGACCAGCACATCGGCGGTGCCGATGAGACGGCGCAGCCAGCGGGCTGCCTCTGCATTGCGCAGATCCAGGGCCAGACTGCGCTTGTTGCGGGCATAGGTTTGCCACCAGGCGTCAAAACCGTCGGGGTGCTTGGAATGGGTCTCGCGCCATTCGCGTAGCGTGTCGCCCGATCCAGCGGCCTCTACCTTGATGACATCCGCGCCGAAGTCAGCCAATTGAAGGGTCAGCATGTTGCCGGCGACCAGTCGCGATAGATCGACAACCCGAACCCCCTGCAGCGGCCCTGTGGCTGAGGGCTGAAGCTGCTGGGTCGGCAGTGCCTGGCAGGCGCTCATTCCTGCTTCAGACCGAGCTGGCGCACCAGCGGGCTCCATACCTCTTCCTCCTTGCGCAGCAACTCATTGAAGGCGGGGATGCTGACCTGAAGTGGGTCGGTTTCTACTGCAGCGAACCGTTGAATGACCTCCGGGTTGGCCAGCACCTTGCTCATCGCGGTGGCGATGCGGTCGACCACATCCTTGGGTGTGCCCTTGGGCGCAAAGATGCCGCCGATGGCTGCGATCTGCAGACCGGGCAGCCCGGCCTCGGCCAGCGTTGGTACATCAGGCAGTGATCCCTCGCGGGCCCTGTCGGTGGTGGCCAGAGCTCGCAGTCTGCCGCTCTTGATGTGGGCCATGGCTGCAGTCAGCGAGTCGGTTGCAAAGAGCACCTGGCCTCCCATCAGGTCGGTGAGGGCCGCCCCACTGCCTTTGTAGGGCACATGCGTGGCCTGCAAACCAGCCCTGCGCAGCACCAGCTCCGTGCCAAGATGGGTCATCGTGCCTACGCCGGCCGATGCAAAGTTTTGCGGCTTGGCACGCACTGCGGCCAGCAGTTCGGCGAGGGTTTTTGGTGCCTCGGGCGTGTTGGCCACCAGAACAGCGAAGGGGGCGCGCATCACAGGCGACACCGGGGTGTAGTCGGCCAGGCTGTAGCGGGCGTTCGGGTTCATCACCGGAACCACAAAGAGCCCCGCCGTGGAGGTGAACAACAGTGTGTAGCCGTCTGGCGCCGCGCGGGACACCGATTGATGGCCGAGGATGCCTGAAGCGCCTGCCCGGTTCTCCACGATGACGGTCTGACCCAGAGCCGGGCTCAGGTAACCCGCCAGGAGACGGGCCATAATGTCGCTGCCAGAACCGGTCCCCTGCGTGACGACCAAGGTGATGGGCTTGTTGGGATAACTGTCGGCGCTGGCTGGCTGGGACCACGAAAAAACAAGTGCTGTCGCCAGTAAGGCTCGGCGTAAAGCAGAGTGCATGGGAGTCTCCGGGTTCTTGGTTAATTGCAAGCCTCAGCCTACGGGGATTTATGTGTTGCAGCAAGTATTGCCATGACAAGTAAAAAACGGGGCCGGTTGAGCGCAACTGAGCTGCGTCGTCACGAGCCAGAGGAATTGATCACTTTCCGGGTATCGGTGTTGTCGCAGCTGCTGGTGCGTATGGTGGACAACTCGGTCAGTCAGGAGCTGGGGCTGTCCAGTCGCCAATGGCGCGTGTTGGTCATGTTGAACCGGTTGGGGCCGAGCACTTCAGGCCAAGTGGCCGAGGCGACGCGGCTGGACCATAGCCAGGTCAGTAGAGCAAGTTACGAACTGGTGGAAAAAGGTCTGATCACGATGCAAAGTGATCAGACTGACCGCCGACGTCAACGACTGTCGCTCACCGCCGCCGCGGTGGACGTGTTGCGACGCGGAATCGTGGGCTCGCAGGCCCGGCAAGCACGCCTGCGCAGTTGCCTGAGCGATGAGGACTATCAGGTGTTCGGTAAGGTCTTGGCGCAGTTGTCGGCCGAGGCGACGCACATGATCGAAGAGACTCGCGGATCCGAGGGGCCTGCGTAGTCAGCAGCGACGACCGCGTCGGTCAGCGGCAAAGCGAATCAAGTACCCAGCGTCTAAGAAGCGAGTCGTCAAGAAGAAGGGTTGTGTACGTGGGTTGGCGGCATCTGCCGCTTACGATCGGGCCAACGCTTCCTGCCGAACGCGGCTTCGCGGCGTGTGCGCGTGTCGGCGTTTCGCCTAACTACTTCGTTGGACGCTACCTGATGGGTGATAAGTCCATTCCGTTCCGCGAAAATGTTGATGCTGCTGATCGTGAACTGCGCCGGTAAAGGTCGGCCAAGGAGCGGCCAATTCACTCCCGCGAGGGACCTGTCAGACCCCTCACCCAGGGCATTGGCTTGCGACGAAAGATTGAGCCTAATCTGTTCCGATGTTGCCGTTGCAGTTCCGGGTAAACGGAATTGAGCGAATCCCCCGTTGGACCTGACAAAGACAAAGGTGTCTGTCAGCACGTTGAACAGCGATGGACGGTTGGACAGGGGGATTGCATCAGCATGGGATTGCGCGCGGGTTGGACCTTGGAGCTGATCGACATTTCGCGATGGTGAGAAAAGTCCAATTGCGCGGCGTCTTAAGGGGTCGGATAGCCACCGTTATCACGCAATCCGCACCGACTAACCCGATTGGGTTATTTCCAGTTTTGCTCAAGCCTGCGACCCTCGACGGATTTAATGGGCCGACGAGCGGCTGTTTGCCGATCTGGCCTGATCCAATGTTTAAGGAATGAAGCATGGCAGTCAGTCTGGACGTAGCGGCTACGCCTTCACTGGTGACGATTCTTGAGGGAGCTACGGATCCTGCTGGCATGACGGTGTCGGCGCTTGTGGTCGATGGCAGCATCACTGGGGTGAACGGATCGCTTGAGGCGATCGCTATCGAGCGGCTGAACACGAGCCTGGGTACCTGGCAATACAAGCTCGAAGGCACGAGCCAGTGGCTGACGATCCGAGCCGACCTGATCGACAGCACGACGAACACGTTAGCGCTGCTGTTGGGCCCGAATGACTCGATCAGGCTTTTGCCCTTTGGGGATCTGAACGGAACGCTGAGCGACGCCATTCGTTTCCGTGCCTGGGACATGAGCAGTGGCACCGCCGGTCAATACGTTGTGACCGCACCGGTCAACGGTGGCTACAGCAGCGCTGCCGACACTGCATCGATCAGCGTGACCGCACTGAACGATGCGCCGACCTTCTCGCCGATCGCTGGGTCTGGGATGCAGACCATCACGGGCATCTCGGGCGGCAGAAGTGCACTCGTTCAGCCTGACGGCAAGATCCTTGTCAGTGGCTTTTCGTCGGACTATGTCCGAATCGACGGGCAGTACCAACTCGTCGCTGGTTTCAACGTCAGCCGTTTGAATGCTGATGGCACTCTTGATGCGAGCTTCGGTAATGGCGGCACGACGCTTGTGACTCAAACCGGGGGCACAGGAGCCTACCGAATGGCCTTGCAGGCCGACGGCAAGATCGTTGTCGCGGGACAGTCCAATTACGGTAGCGTTGGTCTGGTGCGACTGAATGCAGATGGGTCGCTTGATACAAGCTTTGTAGCTGCGGCCGGCGCGCAGAGCTGGATCGGGCTTCCGACTGTTACTGAAGTCGCCACACAAGCAAACGGCAAACTCGTGATCGCTGGCTCGCTTTACGGGCCGCCCGCTTTCGCATTGCTACGCCTGAATGCTGATGGCTCCTTGGACAATAGCTTCAGCGAAGACGGCTTGGTTGGGTTGAGCGTCTCAGCAAGGGGCCTGGC